>JADFXG010000009.1:125077-125510 GCA_015233895.1 Nitrospirota bacterium
GTGTAAAGGCATTAGATAAAGCACAGAAGGTGATGCCTGACATCATACTTCTTGATGTTTTAATGCCTGAGATGGATGGATTCGAGACGTGCCAGAGACTAAAGACTATTCCTGTAACTGCTGATATTCCAATTATCTTTATCAGCTCCTTAACGGATATTAGCGAGAAAGTTAAAGCGTTTAAAAGCGGAGGGGTAGATTATATTTCCAAACCTTTTCTACGTGAAGAGATTTTAGCCAGAGTAGAAACACATCTAAAATTGCATAATTTACAAAAGTATTTTGAAGAAAGGGTAAAAGAAGAAGTAGAGAAAAACAGATTAAAAGATCAGCTCATTAATAAACAATCCCGTCATATAGCAATGGGTGAGCTGTTGGTTAATATTGCTCATCATTGGCGACAGCCCATAAACAGCATAGGTGTCATAGTCCA
>JADFXG010000010.1 GCA_015233895.1 Nitrospirota bacterium
ATTCCAACAACTTTTGGTAAGTGGATATAGGAAAATTGAGATTATATACAAGAAGGTTATTTCGTTGTTAAACGTTAATATATATAGGACTGACCATTATTATCCTAAAATATTCGGGTAATGTCAGGGGTTTAAGGGGACAGTACAGAGTCCTTCCCCTTTCTATCTTTCCCTTATTATTTTTCGTATTTTTTCACAATTATATCGGTTAGTTTTCTTTTTGGCACATAGTGGACTGAGTTTTCATCGCGCCAGTACTGTATGCCAGCGCCATCTGCTAACTCAGTGACTATTATTTGCTCTTTTGGTTTTCCTATGGGTATTACCATTAGAATTTCCAGTGTGTCCGGGATTTCAAGGATTTTCCGTAGCTCTTCCTTCTTTATGGAAATGACAATACAGCCGCCCAGTCCTTTTTCTCTGAGAGCCAGAAGGATGGTCTGTGCCGCTATGCCGTGGTCACAGATTATATTTTTACTGATACTTGTATCTCCAAGCATAACAATGTATGCGGCAGGGCGCTCACCAATTGCAGGCCCCGGCCAGTCCTTTAAGTACCCGGCCCAGGCAAGTGTGCTGAAAATGAGCTCGTTTGTCTCTGTATTGTTTGACATTATGTATTTAAGCGGCTGAAGGTTTGCTGCCGACGCGGTATATCTTGATATATCAACAGCCCACGAAAGCGTCTCCATAGTAACCGGAACATCCTGATAAAATCTCCTTACTGAACGGTTTCCCTTAACCAGTTCCTCTATCACTCTAAACCTCCTTTGTAATTACAACTTAGCATTTTTTAAAGCGTTTTTACACGTACAGCCATGAAGCTCGTCAATCTCTGACACAACCTGAAACAACAGATTGTTCAGTTTTTGAGAAACCTTTCTGACAGCATCAATCACCTCAGAGGTTGTGAGTTTTTCTTTGCTGATTCCTGCTGCATTATTTGTAACGGTGGCAATGGTGGCATAACAGAGTTCAAGCTCTCTTGCCAAAATTGCCTCCGGCATCTGAGTCATTCCAACCATGTCTGAGCCAAGCTGCCCGTAGAGTTTAATCTCAGCTCTGGTTTCAAAACGGGGGCCCTCGGTGCAGACATAGGTTCCTCTTGGCAGAACCGGAATATTACATTCTGCGGCACTTTTTAAAATAAACTCTCTAAGCGCCGGACAGTAGGGCTCGGTAAAATCCACGTGATACACGGCATCCGAGTCAAAAAACGTGGTAGGACGATTTTTAGTCATATCTATAATTTGGTCTGGGAGCACAAGATCACCGGGCGTCAGCAGTGAGCTTATAGAGCCCACAGAGCCTGTGGCTATTATGGTTTTAACCCCAAGCTTTCTCATTCCCCAGATGTTTGCCCGGTAGTTAATCATATGCGGAGGAATGTTGTGTGAGGAGTTATGTCTGGGTAAGAAAACTACGTCTTTGCCGCCTATTTTTACTATCTTAAAATTATCCGAGGGCTTGCCAAAAGGCGTCTCAAGTGGAAGATCTTTGACCTTTTGAAGTCCTTTCATTTCGTAGATGCCGCTTCCCCCTATAATCCCTATGTTTGCCATCTTATAAGCCTCCTATTATTTCTAATAAGCTTTGTTTATAGTATAATGTATCAGTACCATATATATAGCAGTGTATAATATAGTCTAAAAGACAGAAAAAAAGCCAAAGGAGGCTTATATTAATGTTAAAAGAAGAGCTTTGCCATGATCTGATAAGGGCGGCATTAAGCCGTGGAGGGGATTACTGCGATGTTTTTTTTGAATCTAAAACCCCCCTTTCTATCTCCCTTGAGGATGGCAATATAGAGAGATTTCTTACAGGCAACGATACCGGAGCAGGGATAAGAGTGATAAGCCGTGACAGGAGTTGCTATGCTTACACAAACGAATTGACCTCCGGCGCTCTTTTAGAGGCAGCAAAGGGGTTAAGTCTTGCAGTGAAAGGGAGAGAGCCACAGGATATTACAATTAAGCTTATGCACTCAAAACCGGCTATAGATTTTAAAATACTAAAACCTCCCGCTTCAGTCAAAGCTGAGGAAAAAACGGACTTAGTAAAACGAGCCGATAGTGCGGCAAGAGCACAGGGAGATAAAATCAGGCAGGTCTCGGTTAGCTACAACGACTACATTCAGCGTGTGATGATAGTTAACTCAGAGGGGATTTTGTGTGAGGATGAGCGTGTGCAGAGTTTTTTTACGGTAACAGTGGTAGCTTCTGATGGTGGTGTAATACAGAGCGCTTATGAGTCAGCGGGAGGATTCACCGGTTTTGAGCTTTTTGATTCCATTGATGTTGAAGATGTTGCAGTAAAGGCCGCAAAACGGGCGCTCTCTATGCTTAAAGCCAGCCGGATACAAGGCGGGCGGATGCCTGTGGTAATATCCTCAGAGGCCGGAGGGACTATGATTCACGAGGCGGTAGGGCACGGGCTTGAGGCAGACTTAACCGGCCAGGGACTTTCTGTCTATGCCGGTAAACTCGGCCAACGTGTTGCTTCAGACGCTATCACTGTGATTGATGACGGAACAATACCTTATAAACGCGGCTCCTTCCGGTTTGATGATGAGGGAACACACTCAGGCAGAAATGTGCTGGTAGAAAACGGCATTTTGGTCAAGTACATGAACGACCGACTTTGGGCGATGAAAGACGGCGTAGCTCCAACTGGAAACGGGAGGCGGGAATCCTACAAGTACAGACCAATTCCGAGAATGACAAACACCTATCTTGCCGCTGGAACGGATAAGGCTGAGGTTGCCGTCAAGGGAATCAAAGAGGGGCTGTTTGTTAAGAAAATGGGAGGCGGTCAGGTTAATACAGTAAACGGTGATTTTGTGTTTGACGTTCAGGAGGGATACTTAATTAAAGACGGATGTGTTGAAGAGCTTGTAAGAGGGGCAACTCTTTGTGGAAACGGCCCGGAGGTGCTGAAGTCAATTGATTTTATATCATCGGATTTAGAGTTTGCCATTGGCACGTGCGGAAAGGATGGTCAGGGAGTGCCAGTTACAGATGCCCTGCCGACGATACGAATACCGGAGATTGTGGTCGGAGGCGCCTCACGGTGATTGATAATACCAGGAGGAATTAACCACAGATGAACACAGATAAGCACGGATGAAGAAAAAATAACCATTTAAAATACACAAATTGCAGATGTTTGGTTACAAAAGTAATAATAAATTTTTACAATAAGTAATTTTCACTTGACAATTGTTTTTATCTGTGGTAGTCTGTCGGCAAGAGCGTGGGAGGGGGCAATATAAGTAATGTTAGATACAAATAGTTCTCTGAAAAAGAGTACAATTAATAAGCGCAACATCTATCTATCTATCTATCTATCTATCGCACGAAAAAGCCAAAAGTAACACCACCCATAATAACATCACAACTTCCTTACAAAATACTTATGCCTTATATCTGTTTAAATCTCGCTATAAACCCAAGCGAAATATCCTATTTTTGTTTGGGTTTCTGGGGTTTCTGTAATATAGAGTTCAAGGGTAGCGTGTCTGCCAATGATTTTTAGGGGGGGAATATGGGGTCTGTTTTTAAATCAAATAAGTTTTTAAAAGGGTTATTAATAGTTCTTATAATTATGTTCTCTATATCATTATTTACCATTGTTGGTTTAGCGTTAGCAGATAATTACAACTGGACAGCACGAACAAGCTCTGGCAGCAGAAATTGGTCAGCAATAACTTCATCACCTGATGGGACAAAACTTGCCGCTGTTGTTGGTGATGGTGGATATATTTACACATCAACAGATTCAGGCTCTACATGGACTGAACGAACTGGTGCTGGTGGCAGAAATTGGATATCAATCGCATCTTCATCAGATGGTACAAAACTTGCTGCTGCCGTTTATGTTGGTGGATATATTTACACATCAACAGATTCAGGTGCCACATGGACCGCGCGAACAAATGCAGGTAGCCATTATTGGAGACAAATAGCATCTTCATCAGATGGTTCAAAACTTGCAGCTGCAAATGAAGATTATGCTGCACTTAGTTCTTCTAGTGGTTATATCTATACATCAACTGATTCAGGCGCCACATGGACAGCTCAAACGAGTTCAGGTAGCAGGTATTGGACTGGGATAGCATCTTCATCAGATGGAACAAAACTCGCTGCTATAGTAGAAGCTGGTGGGTATATTTATACATCAACAGATTCAGGCGCTACATGGACTGAGCGCTCTGGTACTTACATCAACAGTTGGAGCTATATATCATCATCACCAGATGGGTCTAAACTTGCAGCAGCAGCTTCTCAAGGCTATATTTATACATCAACAGATTCAGGTGCCACATGGACAACTCAAACGAGCTCTGGTAATAGATATTGGCAATCAGTAGCGTTATCATCAGATGGTTCCAAACTCGTAGCTTATGCTGCTACAACCGGCGTTACACCAAGTATGTACACATCAACAAATTCCGGAACCTCATGGACTTATGAAAATAGTATTGGCGGCATATATTGTTATTCTCTCGCAATCTCAACAGATGGCTCTAAGGTTGCTTGTGCAGGTCATGATGGATCTACTTCAGAATATATCTACACCGGAGTATTATCATCAAGCGGTAGCTCCTCAACAACCACAACCGCTGTATCTTCATCAAGCACAACTACAACCGCCGTATCATCATCCTCATCAACCACTACCACAGGCATCGGTTCATCAACCACTACAACGGGAATTGGTTCAACTACCACGACATCATCAAGAGTTGGTTCAACCACAACGACTACGGGAGTAGTTACATCTACAACAGCAACGACCACAGCAATACCAACGGATTTTTCAAAAACTATAACTTATTTTTTGCCGTATCTTCACACAAACACAAATAATGTGGTATATTGTGTGGTATCTAACAATAGCACATCAAAGGATGCTCTTGGAGTCTTAACTGTGCTTTCAAATAGTGGTACTAATAAGCCGTCTCAAACAAATGAACCCACCGGATTCCCGATTACAGCCAAACAAACATCAATGATTATTTTTAGCGGCGCTAGTGTTACATCCGGTACAACTACTGTGGATATAACCACAAATACCGACAACACAGGCAATAATTCATCGCTAATATATTATTCTGCAAAAATTGGTTATGGAACCTATGATGCTGATGCAACGTGTGATACGATAGGAATGACTTGTTTCCAGGGCACTACAAGTCCTAAACGGAATATAAGGGGATTTTTTTGCTATGACGGAACTGCATACTTGCCACACTGAGACAGCAATAATTTATAGTGTTCTTAAATGAATAAATTAAGGAGTGAAAAATGGGAGATAACAAAATTAGTATAATAAAGTCTATTGTGTTTCTATTAATTTTTGGGATTATTCTGCTGTTATCAAAACACATAGAATTAAATGCAGAGACAAATCCAAGAGATTTTATAAATACTACAACGACAACAGCGTTTGGCATAAGCCCAGGAGATAGTACGACAACAACAGCAATCGCGCTATCAACAACGACGACAACAACAGCAATCGCACTGTCAACAACGACGACAACAGCAATCGCACTATCAACAACAACAGCAACAACGACCACATCGATACCAACAGATTTTTCAAAAACTATAACTTATTTCCTGCCGTATCTTCACACAAACACAAATAATGTGGTATATTGCGAGGTATCCAACAATAGCACATCAAATGGTGCACTTGGAGTTCTAACCGTACTCTCAAATAGTGGTACGAATAAGCCGTCTCAAACAAATGAACCTACCGGCTTTCCGATTACAGCCAAACAAACAGCAATGATTACATTTAGCGGAGCCAGTGTTACGTTGGGAGGAACCACCGTGGATATAACCACGAACACAGACAATACAGGTGCTAATTCATCGCAAGTATATTATTCTGCAAAAATTGCGTTTGGCACTTATGATTCCACTGCAACTTGTGACACGATAGGAATGACGTGTTTTCAGGGGACTACAAGTCCTAAACGTAACTTAATCGGTTATCTTTGTTTTGATACTATTTATTATGCTCATTAGTGGTTCACATATAAAATGAAAAAAGGAGAAAAGAATGGAAAATAAGTATTCAATGAAAATAGTAGCTTTAGTAGTGTTGATGATGTTTGGGTTTTGCGGGAATTTATGGGCAACAGCATACTATTACCTACCATATTTCCATACTAATGCTGGCAATGTTATCTACTGTGTTGCGTCAAATACTACAAACGGTACTGTAACTCCAACGATTACTGTAACAGCAGCTTCTAACGCATCCCCTACATCAAATACTTATACGCTATCTGATATTGCGGCCAAAACAAGTCAAATGATAACATTCTCAGGAACATCTGTTTTAGAAGGAACATCTGTTACAAGTATTTTAGGTGCATTCAGTGGAAGTGTTACAGACACTATCAGCTATGGAGGAACATTAGCGTTTATTGGATCAGGGGATTGCAGCACCATAATAATGTCATGTTTTCAGGGTAATACAACCCCTAAGCGTAACGTTACCGGTTACAACTGTTATGACGGGACAAATCACTTTGCATATTGATTAGTTTTCAAAAACCCCACTGCTCTGTAGTGGGGTGTGTTTTTCATCTGTGTATTAGAATATCCCGGTGTAATTCCAAATGTAATTCCAAATAGAGACCGTTGCAAAAATATTATAACACCAAAGTTGAGTTCAAAAATATAACAAAATGTTATAGAAAAAGGATGAGATTGCCACACCCCCTGCGGGGGTTCGCAATGACGGCGTGGGCTGTGCGTGGGCGTACCTATCCGTCATTACGAGGAGCGATAGCGACGTGGTAATCTCATCATTATTATATTTTAGGCTGCTACTCGGTATTAATTGGGAAATACTTTTCCCCCATTTTGGGAATTTTGCAACGGTCTCAAATTGACAAAAACCGGAAATTATTGTTAGCATTTTCTTGTACAAAAGTCAATTGATTTTATATCAGGGGATTTAGGGTTTGCCATCGGCACGTGAGGAAAAGACGGTCAGGGAGTGCCTGTTACAGATGCTCTGCCGACAATACGAATACCGGAGATTGTGGTCGGCGGCGCCTCGTAATAACTTTAGTGGAACTATGGCTAAAGCAGCTACCGGAGTGTTTAAACTTTTTATAACATAGTATTGTTAAGAAGTGAACGGCAGGTTGTCTCCAATATATCGAGTTTGGTTTGCACAATGTCCCAAATAATTGGAAGACTAACGCCAAAATATTCATGAATGAGAATGTTACGAATACCTACGATTTTTCGCCATTGTATTTCAGGTGCAGCTTGAAGATATAATTCTGGCAATTGTGCTGCCGCCTCACCTATAATTTCAAGGTTTCGGACTACTGCATCCTGAGTTTTTCTATCTTTAATGAAACTATCATAATCCATTCCTCTAAGATACTTCCGGATACGCTCAATAGCTCCCAGAATATCCTCTAAATATAAACTACCGTCCCTAAACATAAACAGTTTCCCGTTCGATAACCGCTTTAATTCGCTGCTTAACGGTATCAGCCATCACCAAATCCACGGGGTGGCCAAATAATTCCTCGAGGCGGAACTTCAGATCCATGTAATTGTCAAAAGTCGGACTCTCAAATTCCACAATTACATCCACGTCACTGTCAGACCGTTGCTCTCCTCTGACGCTGGAACCGAAAACACCAATCCGTCTTACCGTGTAACGCTCTGATAACTCTACACGTATTGCTGATATTGCAGTTAATATTTCGTTGAGTTTTGTCATAACTATGCCTTAAAAACTTATTTGTCCTAAATTACAACCACAAATCAGGGTATTGAACATAAAGTCAGGGTTTGTTCTTTCTACGATAGCTTTAATATTGCCTTCTTAAAATATAGATTAATATTCGCTTTTTGTCAAGTTACAATGCGTCACATGGTAATCAGTATAAATTGACAAATATCGGGGAAAATTGTTAGCATTCTCTTGCACAAACGGAACCATTTTTAACTTATTGCTGCTTAGTGCATAAAATATCGTTTCTGAGGAGTTTGAAAACTAAAATGGAACATTTACTCTTCATTACAAAAATAAAATCATATTTTACTAAAGCACTCTTTGCTGCATTTGTAATGGTTTTGATGCACACCCCGCTCTTATATGCCGACTCAGACACAATAGCTCCCGGCTCTGTGCTTACAGTGGAGTCTTCTGTGGAGACGGCCATTAAACACCATCCTGAACTTCTCACTTACTATTACGCAATAAAAGCAAAAGAGGCACAGGCAGGACAGGCGCGTGCCGGGTTTTTTCCACGCCTTGATTTCACATATTCATACACAAGAACTCAGTTGCTACACGATTTCCCTGCCGTATCGCAAAAGGTTTATAATAACTCAGATTTTTACACTGCCCTGGGAGTTACTCAAACCATCTACGATTTTGGAAAAATCAACACAAACCTTGAAATCTCTAACCTTAAACTTGAAGCCTCCAATTTCGATTACATCTCAAAGCTTAACTCTATAACCTATGATGTTAAAAAAGCATACTTTGACGTGCTTAAGGCGCTAAAATCTTATGATGTTGATAATGAAACCGTTACTCAGTTCACTCAGCACCTTGAGCAGGCTAAAGACTTCTACAAGGCCGGCACTAAGTCCAGATATGACGTGACTAAGGCTGAGGTGGATTTAAGTAATGCAAAACTCACACTCTTAAAAGGTGAAAATGCACTTAAACAGGCCTGGGTATCTCTTAATAACGCTATGGGTATCTATTCAGCATCAGAATATAAACTTACCGACGCTCTTTATGTGCCGTTTGATATAACACTTGAAGAGGCCATGGAGCGTGCCATGAAAAATCGTCCTGATTTGAAATCACTTATATCTCTGAGAGATGCGGCGAAAAAATCCATCAAATACGCTAAGACTGACTATTATCCTACAGTGTCCGGTTCTGCCTCCTACATGTTTGACGGCAGCAATTATCCTGTAGATAACGGCTGGAGTGCCGGAATTATACTCAGCTGGAACATTTTTAAGGGGCTTGAAACAAAGCAGAAGGTGGCTGAGGCTGCGGCTGATTTGGATTCGGCTGACTCTAAAATTAATGCTCTTAAGCTTGATATTCAAAGCGCAATCCAAAAAGCATACCTTGACCTTAAGCTTGCTAAAGAGAGTATCGCCAATGCAAAAATACAGTTACAGCAGGCTTTGGAAAACCTTGAAATTGTTAAACTCAGGTATGAATCTGGTCTCAGCGGCCCTGTTGAGTTAACCGATGCCATTGTGACAAGCCAAAACGCAAACCTCACCTACATAAATGCCCAGTACGATTACAAAATTGCTGTTGCGGCTATAGAAAAAACCATGGGTAGATAGTAATTTCAGAAGGTTAAAGAACGCTATGATTAGGGCAAGAACAGAGCAGTGGGTAAAAGCCGAAGCGGAGAGTATATTCCATGAGTTAGGCATGTCTGTTACAGAGGCTATCAATCTATTTTATCTCAGGTATTGTTAACATTTTACATATCTTACTTGCAAGAGCATTTGGAATTTCTATGTGCCTTGGGATAGCCTCAACAGCTCCTGTCAATGGATTCATCCACGAACCTCCCTCCCGCTTTAGATAACAACCATACATACGCAGGTGCCTCAGTAGAGCGCTTCGTTTCATGAAACAGTAATTACCTCATACAACGCATCTCCAGGAATGCCACGGAGTGCATCCTCCCTCCTGTCTTGCAGTATTAATGAGATAGCATCAGCAAGGTTTTGTTTGCATTGCTCTATAGTCTTTCCCTGTCCGTTAGCGCCGGGAACCTCAGGACAATAACCAATATACCACTTACCGTCTTTTTCTATAATTGCTGAAAATTCGTTACGCATAATTCAACCCCTTTTGCTTTGTTAAATTATTTTTGGTTTATATTATTATACCAAAGAAGGAGCTACAAATCCTCATACTGTCTGACCAATTAATGTTAATATAGCCACACTTATTATGAATGAAGATAAGCACAGGTTTTCAGCGCTGTATGTGAAGGAGTTCAGGCATTATTTCTTAGCTCAGGCTGTATCGCTTTCAGGAACGTGGATACATCAGACTGCTGCCGGATGGCTTATGTACTCTCTGACGAAGTCCGCGTTTTATCTGGGTCTGCTTGGTGTGTCACTTTCCCTGCCGATTCTTTTGTTTACACTGGTAGGGGGAGTGTTAGCCGATAGATTTAAAAAAAGAGAGCTTCTTATCTTGACTCAGACTCTGTCCATAATACCAGCTGCAATTCTTGCCCTGTTATTAGCCTTTAATATGATAAAAGTATGGGAAATCATAGCAATGTCGTTTCTCCTTGGCACTATTAACTCCATAGATACTCCGGTAAGACAGTCATTTCTGATAGAGATAGCAGGGAAAAACAATATTTTAAACGCTGTTGCACTGACCTCTACGATTTTTCATGCAGCACGGGCTGTGGGCCCTGTAATTGCCGGATTTGCTATAAACCACTTTGGGTTTTCTGTCTGTTTTGTATTAAATGCCGTTTCCTTTCTGCCTGTTGTGTATGTCCTCATACGGATGAAAATCACGTGTGACAACGAAAAATCCGCACCACAGAGTATGTTTAAGGAGTTTTCAGATGGTCTGACGTACGTTATAAAATCCCACCGCATTGCTTTTATTATGGTAACAATAACGGTTTTTAGCCTTTTTTGCATACCATATAATCATTTTCTACCGCTTTTCATAGACGAAGTGTTTCATTCAAATGTTGTAGGGCTTGGGCTTCTGATGTCGGCAACAGGGGTAGGTTCATTGTGTGCCGGATTTATTATTGCTTACAGTGGTGATATCAAAAACAAAAGGAAGTTCATGTCTGTAACGGGACTTCTGTTTCCGCTTTCTCTGTTTACATTTTGTTTTGTAAAAAACTTTACAGTTGCGATGTTGCTTTTAGCGTTTACAGGTTTTAATTTAGTATCATTTTTGGCAACAGCTAACAGCTACATTCAGCTTAAGATACCAGACTCAGTCAGGGGCAGGGTTATGAGTGTTTACACGTTAATGTTTCTTGGAATGGCTCCCCTTGGTGCGGCTCTGATTGGCTCTTTGGCACAACTATGGAGTATAGAAAGAACCATCGCCGTCACAACAAGTGTAAGCTTGTCCGGCTTTTTAATATTTAGAAGGAAATGGGCTAATTAATTAAACACCGCACTGCCGCCTTGATATTCGGCAGTGCTGGTTCAATTGTATGTTTTAAGCCAGTTTAGCGACCTTTAAGGCCATCCGCGAAATTTTGCGTGATGACGTATTTCTGTGAATAATCCCCTTAGAAGCGGCCTTAAAAAAAGCGCTCTCAGCCTCAATTAATTGCTTCTGAGCCTCTTCTTTTTTATTTGCGGCAATGGATTCCTGCACTTTTCTTGCAAGGGTACGCAGTCTGCTTACTGTCATTTTGTTAATAAGCTGACGCTTCAATGCCTGTCGCGCCCTCTTTTTTACCGACTTGCTTTTCTTAGGTCTTGATCTTGCTGCCATTGATTCACTTACTCCTTTTTATTTACTCCTGTTATAGTATATACATATTTTTTCATGCTATACCGCGTCACACGACCGATTCGAGAGGTAGTTCCACGTGTTAGCGTCTATTTCGTCTATATATTCCGACAGGAGAAAGCGTGCGCCGCAATCCAAGCAGCGTAATTCCACCGATCGTCACCTCACTATGAGGTCTAATGGTTTGCCGCAATCACGGCATTTCATCATTCCTCTTTGTCTTTCCACTGTCAACCACCTCTTTTTATCAGACTATCACTATAGCTATATTATATATCATCACAATATATATTTAAAATGCAAGAGGATTTTTTTTATTTCAGGTATTTGACTATTTTTTTTTGTTTTATTATAATTACT
The DNA here is from genome assembly GCA_015233895.1 of Nitrospirota bacterium. Taxonomy (NCBI): domain Bacteria; kingdom Pseudomonadati; phylum Nitrospirota; species Nitrospirota bacterium. The sequence goes on from JADFXG010000010.1 coordinate 11,908, forward strand.
CTTATATCGAGTTGCAGTCAGAAGCATAGCGAGGCGGCAAGGAGAAAGTGACGCAGGCGTACTTTTTAGTACGTTGAGGAGCTTTTGACGAAGCCAACAAAGCTAGGCGATAGAATGCGACTTGGTATTAGTATAGGATTTCAGCATCCCGGAACACGGTGCAAGTCCGTGGCAGTCCCTCTGCTGTAAATGGTGATGAGGGTTGCAGATTTTAGCCACTGCTATGGGGGTTAACCATAGTGGGAAGGCGGCAGCCTACAGGTTAGTAGCCATAAGCCAGAAGACCTGCTGAAATTTTAAAGGAATTATCTATTAGGAATCTGATGGTAAAGGGTTCCGGAGGACTTTGGTGTCCTTCGGAACCCTTTTTTTTATTGTTAATCTTAAATCAGGAGGCAGTACAATGACACAAATTGAAAAGGCACAAAAAGGTGAAATCACAGAGGAGGTTAAGGCGGTTGCAGTATGTGAGAGCCTTGACGCTGCGCTTATAAGCGCAAGGGTAGCCTCGGGTAAAATAACAATCCCTTCTAATCCAAAAAGAAAATCGAAAACTATTGGTATCGGCAAAGGGTTACACACAAAGGTTAACGCCTCAATAGGTACTTCAACCGACATTGTTAACCCTGAGATGGAAATAGAAAAAGCAAAGATTGCAGAAAAATACGGTGCCGACACAATAATGGACTTAAGTGTGGGCGGAAATCTGGCTGAAATCAGAAAGTCTGTGATGGATGCCGTAACGCTGCCCTTAGGAACCGTCCCTCTTTATGAGGCATTTGCTGTGGCTGCTGAAAAATACGGCTCAATCACAGGAATGCCTGAGGAACTGCTATGGGAGGTCATAGAAAGACAGTGCGAGGAGGGGGTGGCCTTTATGGCAATCCATTGCGGGATAAACAGACTTACCTTAGAGGTACTGAAAAAGCAGCACTACCGGTATGGAGGATTGGTTTCAAAGGGTGGGGCATGTATGGTGGCATGGATGCAGTACAACAACAAGGAAAATCCCTTATACGAAAAATTTGACCGTGTTGTTAGTATTTTGAAAAAGTATGACGTAGTTTTAAGTCTTGGTAATGGATTTCGTGCAGGGGCAATTCATGATGCTACGGACAGGGTTCAGATACAGGAGTTAATTATCAACTGTGAGTTTGCAGAGCTTGGAAGGGAGATGGGTTGCCAGACAATGGTAGAGGGCCCTGGACACATTCCAATTAACGAGATAGAGGCAAACATCATTTTGGCTAAAAAACTAAGCGGAGAGGCTCCGTTTTATATGCTGGGGCCAATTACCACAGACATAGCGCCCGGTTATGACCACATAACATCCGCAGTAGGGGCAGCTCTGTCATCGTCATATGGTGTGGATTTCCTCTGTTATGTAACACCTGCCGAACACATAGCTTTGCCTTTTCCGGAGGACGTGAGAGAGGGTGTAATAGCAGCAAAGATAGCGGCTCACATCGGTGATATGGTAAAGCTCAGGGATACTGAAAGAGATAAAAAAATCAGCAAGGCAAGAAGGAATATGGACTGGCAGAGTCAGTTTTCTCTGGCAATTGATACACAGAGGGCTATTGAGATAAGAAATAAAAGGGGGGATGCGAGCGATCACTCCTGCACAATGTGCGGAAAGTTCTGTGCTAACGATATGCTGCAGGGCATGTTTGAAGAACACACCAGAGGGACAGACAAACACTAATTCTAATTCAATTGTCTAACTTTGTTAGCTTCGTTACAAGCTCCTCAACGTACAAACAGTACGTCTGCGTCGCTTGCTCCTTGCCGCCTCGTTATACTTCTGAATTAGAATCAGTATTAGGTATAAAACAGAGTAGAGGGGGTGCGTATTGACAAAAACACAGTCTTATGTTTAGGATAGATTAGTGTGACCATGAGGGAGATCGTAATGATAAAAAGAGTTAAGAGAGCTGCGGTTTTCATCGTTATGTCTGTCAGTATGTTATTGTTGCCGGAGCTATGCAGAGGCGAGAGCAATGTGTACTATTACCTGCCATATTTGTCAACAAACAGCAGTGTTGTAACATATTGTGTAGTGTCAAACACATCCACTTATGATGTGACAACGATGACGTTTGCTGTGATGGCATCCCAGTTTGTTGAAGCTTCACAAACTGCACAAACATTTTCATCATCGCTGAATTTAGGTAGGGCTAAGACATCTCTTTTTACTTTTAATCAGCAGACAGTATCGGTAGATGGTACTACCGGCCTTGACATTTCATCATACTCGCAAACAAACAGCATATACGGCGGCACTTTGAAATTTCTCTCCACATCCTCTGGCAGCATAAATTGCAAAAACATACTGATGTCATGTTTTCAGGGCACCACTACACCAAAGCGCAATCTTTTAGGATATCTTTGTGAAGACGACAGTACATCGGGGCCAGGCAGCAACTTTAACCTCATAGGTTACTAAAAGCATACTTATGCGCTATACACAAAAAAAGCGGAGAGCTTTACTTATAAGAGTATTATTAAGCTTGCTAATTATAGGTTGTTCGGTAGCATTAGTAGCTGAACTGGTTGTAAGTTCGCCTGTTTACACTGTAACGATTAATAAAACCGGTACTGGTACCGGCACAATAACCTGTGACAATGGCACTATAACCTGGTCCGGAAATACAGGAACAGTATCATTCGATAATATCACAACGGAGGTTCATTTTACACCTACAGCGGCAACTGGTGCGGTGTTTGGTAGCTGGAGCGGCTGCGACTCTGTCTCAAACAACATTTGCGCACTTACTCCTACAGACAACAAATCAATAACAGCCACATTTAATGGTGTTAATGTTTATACTCTGACGGTTAGAATAGCTGGTTTCGGAAGGGGTACGATAAGGGACAGTTCAGGTGCTATATATTTAAGTAATGACAACATCACTACAAGCGACAACGTCACTACAAGCGACAACGTCACTACAAGCGATAACTCCTCTTTTGTATCGTATAATTTCAATATGAATAGAATTGTTTACCTTACTGCAACCCCCAAAACTAATAATTACATGCTGTCATTGTGGAGCGGCTGTGACCGTGTTTACGACAACGGTACGTGTGCAATTACTATGTCAACGAGCAGGACTGTAACTGGCAGATTTTCCGGGGCATATAACGTCACCTACAACATCCCCTATGTAGTTCCAGATACAAATGGTGTTATTTATTGTGTTGTTTCAAATTTTTCGCTGGATAATGCTACAACGGACGGACTTGCAGTAATGAGCTTTCAAGGAGGTGTGGCGTCTCAGAATTACTATTATTTTCCATCAAATCTCTCGATTAAAAGAAAAAGAACCACATTTCTTATGTTTTATTCCAACAATGCAGTTATTGGCGACAACTTAACAATATATGATAACTCCACCCATGTTGATTATTCATCAGAGGTCAGCGGTAATTATCTATATGGTGTTAAATTAAAATTCACATCAACAGGTGGAATAGGAATATCCGGCATAAATTGCAAAAATATTCTTATGGCATGTTTCCAGGGTGACACGACCCCTAAGAGAAATCTTGCCGGATATACCTGTGAGGATAACAGTGCAGCAGGTCCTGGTAGAAACTCTATTATTGTAGGCTATTAGCTTTATTGAGCTATACGGTGCGTAATTAAATATTTAGTAAAATAACCCTATATCACATATTAAAGGAGCGGTAAATGGAGATAAAAGTGAGTTTTGGAGAGGGAAAAATAGTGAAGGCTGAGTTCGGCGGTTTTTTGGTGCAGACAGACCAGTCGGTTAAAAATGGAGGAGCTGGGACTGCTCCCGAGCCTTTTATGTATTTTTTGTCATCAATAGGAACCTGTGCTGGGATATATGTGCTCGGTTTTTGCCAAAAAAACAACATCCCTACAGAAAACATTTCGCTTGTGCAGAGAAACGAATTTGCTCCTGATGAAGGCGGTAAGATGAGACTCTCCAGGGTATCAATAGACATCCAGGTTCCTCCGGATTTCCCTGAAAAGTATTATGATGCAATCATCAGGGTGGCAGATCTCTGTGCTGTAAAAAAGACCATCATGTCGCCGCCTGAGTTTGACATCAAAACGGTTGTATCACCATAAATATTTGACATTTAGTTCAGATAAAGCGTAAAGTATAAATCAGGGCGATTAGCTCAGTGGTGGAGCGCTGCCTTCACACGGCAGAGGTCGCAGGTTCGAGCCCCGCATCGCCCACCATAATAATACGTTAGCTTTTTGGAGTTAGATTGGTCAACGCAGATGAGGCTGAGTGACCGGACAGCGCACACACATAGTATCACAGGTTAATTTTTTGTTGGCAGGGTCTTTTATTAATGCTCTGCTTTTTAAGTAGTAGTCGTTGTTCCAGATTGTTTTAAACCCATCCCTGAAGACGTTTCCAAAATCGTTTGAGAGTAGCCGTGTGTCTTTACAGCATGGGAGCACTCCGCCGTCATAGTTTATATAGACAGAGCGGTATGGCCATGAGCAGCCTGGATTATCCTGATTGCTTAACTCAAGACGCTTACGGGGAAAAATATCCGATATGAAATCCTCCTCGGCGCTTACCGGAAAGAAGGGTTTTATAAAACGCACGTTGTCTATGCCAAGCTCTGAAGCCTTTTTTTGTGCCAAATGGATTTCACTCTGATTAAACTTAGTAACACAAAACTGCCAGTCAATAAAGGGGGTTTTAAGGCCGTGCGCTTTACGTTCTTTTAAAATACCGGTTACGTTTTTAAAGGCAAGTTCCATGTTGCCCTTACCCATGAACTTTGAGTAGCTTTCCTGAGTAACACCGTGGCAGGAAAATATCAGTACCTCTAACCCTGATTCCACAATCCGGCGTGGCAACGTGCCTTCATCTATGTTAAGGTTTGAAGAGACTCCAACACCGATGTTTTTCTTAGTAGCGTAAGCTATCATATCGAGGGTCTCAGGAAAAAGAAACGGTTCGCCAAAACCGTAAAGGTTTATCTTAAAAAGATATGAACCGATATCGTCTATGAGTTTTTGAAAATTATCAAAAGACATTTTGCCAAAGGCACGTTCGCCGTCAACCGGTTGCCTCCTTCCTTCATAACAGTAGGCACACTTAAAATTACATATATTTGTGGTTTCAAGTTTTAAAATATAGGGCAGCGAATTGAGTCTGATTTTTTTGGTTTTGAGGTTATACTCAGTCTTTATAAAGTTAAACAGTTTTTTTATTGTCAAATGCTTCATAAACGCATATATATGCCTTTTAAGTATTTTAAACCGTGACTCCCCGTTCAATCCGTGGGTCGCAAGCCCTAAGTTCATTTAGTTTTCCTCCAAAAGCAATTTTTGTATTAATATATCATACACTACGGCTGCATTTCATTATATCAAATTATGGACAATATTGCTTATACTGGCAAAATATGTGCGCTTACAGATAATTTATAATCCTGCAATCCTAAAAAATTTATCATAAGTCTGCAATATCAGAGTTCAGTACAATAAAGCCCTTGAATAAATTATGAGTTTTCATCTATAATAGATGCTGTGGCTTTATTTTTGCCCAAACGTAAAGAACATGGGAAAATATAAATGGATCATATAGGGCTTGATGTAGGCTCAGTGAGCGTAAAGGCAGTCGTCCTGGATGAAAGCGGTAATCTAAAAGACCATGTGTATGAAAGACACAGAGGGCATCCTCTCCCTTTAACCCTTAAAATTCTAAAGGCGTATGAGGGGATGTCTTTGACGATGTCTATAACCGGTTCGGCAGGGAAAATGGTAGCTGAGGCATTGGGCATTAACCATATAAATGAACTTGCCGCCCAGTCTTATACAGCGCTAAAGTTCCACCCTGAGGTTAAAACCATAATTGAAATGGGTGGAGAGGACTCTAAACTCATTCTGCTTGGTGAAAGCTCTATACAGGATTTTTCGATGAATTCGGTTTGTGCAGCCGGCACAGGGTCGTTTTTAGACCAACAGGCTGAAAGGATGCGTCTTAGCATTGAGCAATTTAGCGACTTAGCAGTTAAGTGTGAAAAACCGCCCCGTATTGCCGGACGATGCAGTGTCTTTGCCAAATCTGATATGATACACCTGCAGCAGATAGCCACTCCGGTTGAAGATATTGTCTCTGGGCTGTGTTTTGCTGTTGCCAGAAATTTTAAGGGTGCCATTGTTAAGGGCAGACAGATATTTCCTGAAATCGCCTTTACCGGCGGTGTTGCCCTAAATAAGGGGATGGTCAGAGCATTTAAAGAGGTTTTTGCACTAAACAATCTGATTGTGCCGGAACACTGCGCTTTGACAGGAGCCATAGGCGCTGCTCTTAAAGACATTGACAGTGGGACTATTCAACACTATGATTTAAGCAGACTTGAACACTATATAAAAACCGTTAAATACTCCGATAAGGGTAAAAAGCCTCTCATTGCCGAAGGCGATGATTTTAAAAAAAGGCACATTAAAGGCGGAAACGGAAATGCAGCATCAGTAAACTTATCTGATCAGCCTCACGGCGCCTCATGTTTATCCCTGAAAAACCAACGGATTAAAGCCTACATGGGTGTTGACATTGGCTCCATTAGTACAAACGTTGCGGTTATTGACGCAACTGGAAAACTCCTTGCAAGGCAGTACCTGATGACTGCCAGCCGCCCCATAGAGGCCGTGATGCAGGGGCTCAGAGAGGTTGGAAAGTCCATCGGAGGATTTGTTGAAATCGCAGGCGTAGGAACAACTGGCTCGGGCAGGTATATGATTGCTGATTTTATCGGTGCTGATATTGTAAAAAACGAAATCACAGCTCAGGCCACCGCAGCCATTGCCATTGATAACAAAGTGGACACGATTTTTGAAATTGGCGGTCAGGACTCTAAATACATCTCTATTGAAGATGGTGTCATAGTGGACTTTGAGATGAACAAAGCGTGTGCCGCAGGCACTGGTTCATTTTTAGAAGAGCAGGCGGAAAAACTCAGTATATCCATAAAAGAGGATTTTGCAACTGAGTGCTTTGACTCCTCAAAGCCCTGTAGTTTAGGAGAGAGATGCACCGTGTTTATGGAAAACTCCCTAATGGCAAATATTCATAAAGGAGCCGAAAGAAAAGACTTACTAGCTGGCCTTTCATACTCAATCGTGGAAAACTACATAAACCGGGTGGTTGCCGGAAAGAAAATTGGCGGTAATATTTTCTTTCAGGGCGGCACTGCACACAATAAAGCGGTGGTGGCGGCTTTTGAAAAGTTTACTGGCCAGCAAGTTACCGTACCGCCTAATCATGACGTCACAGGCGCTATTGGTATGGCGCTGATTGCGCGTGACAAAATGTCTGAGACCGCAACATCGGCGTTTAAGGGATTTTCCATTGTGGACAGCACCTATTCGGTAAATTCTTTTGAATGTAAGAGCTGTGCAAATATGTGTGAAATAAATAAGGTTACAATTGACGGAGATAAGGGTAATCTCTTCTATGGCGGAAGATGTGAAAAATATGACATTAAACGTAAGCAGCATAACAACATTGAAGACCTGTTCCTATTTAGAGAACAGCTTTTGTGGAATGGGCTTGAAGACAGTTATAAGGATGCTGAGGCTAAGGGTGCGCTTAAAAACACGATTGGAATACCGTACATATTTTTAATGCACGATTATTTACCCTTTTGGAAAGTGGTACTGACTGAGCTTGGGTTTAACATTATCGTATCCCCTAAGACAAACCGTCAGGTTGTAAATCTGGGCGCAGAGGTGGTGTTATCCGAGTCCTGTTTTCCTGTAAAAACTGCACACGGCCACGTTAAGTGGCTGCTCAATAAGGGAATTAAAAATATCTTTCTGCCTTCTTATGTAAACACTGGCGGCAACAGTGAGGAGTTTTCCAAAGGCTCTCCATGCCCATACACTCAGACAATTCCTTACATGGCTCTGGCCACATTTAGCGGCATAAACGTCATAAGCCCTATAATTAACTTCTCACGCAATGATAGTTTCCTTGAAAAAGAAATTGCAGAAGCTTTTGGGGTATCCGTTGCTTCGGTCAAAAGGGTATTGCCAAAGGCTAAGGCACTGCAGAATGAGTTTCACGCCAGTATTCGTAAAAAAGGCCAGGAGGCACTCTCTCTTGTTAATGACAATGCCATAGTAATAATTGGCAGACCGTATAATGCATTTGATAGCGGCGTAAATCTTCAGATACCGCAAAAACTGGCAACTCTTGATGTAAAATCAATACCTATGGATATGCTGCCGCTATCTGAGACTGAAATCAAAGCCGACTGGCCGGATATGTACTGGAGAAGCGGACAGAGAATTTTAAAGGCTGCACGATTTATAAAAAACCATCCGAACTTATATCCGGTATTTATCGGGAATTTTAACTGTGGCCCGGATTCTTTTATTCTAAAATACTTTAAAGAGGAACTCGGAGACAAACCGTTCTTACACCTTGAGATAGATGAACACAGCGCCGATGCCGGAGCTATTACAAGATGTGAGGCTTTTTTAGACAGCATTGCTAACAGACAAAATAAGTCAACACCGAATCCAGTTGAAACAACGACTCAGCCAGTAAAGCAGAGAAAATTTGAGAAAATCTATATTCCCCGCATGTCAGACCATGCGTTTGCGCTTGCAGCAGCGTTTGAGCACTCAGGCATTGCCTCTGAGGTGCTTCCGGAAAGCGATGAGGAATCCATTGAATTGGGCAGGCGTTATGTCTCCGGAAAGGAGTGTTATCCCTGCGTGGTAACAACCGGAGATATGCTAAGAGCGGTGTTTTCCGAGGGGTTTGACGCTGATAAGTCAACTTTCTTTATGCCCGCAGGAACCGGCCCCTGCAGATTTGGCCAATACACGGTGTTTCAGCGGCTTTTGCTGGATCAGGTGGGGCTTAAGAACGTTCAGATATTTTCGCCCGTACAGGATGCGAGTTTTTATTCAGACCTTGGGATAGCGGGGCAGGACTTTGTTATGCGCTCATGGAATGGGATAGTGGCTATTGAGCTTTTAACCAAATCACTGCATGAGACACGTCCTTATGAGCTCGTTAAAGGCCAAACCGCCGAGATTTACAACCGCTACTTAATGGAAACGTATAATGCACTGCGAGGGAAAGACCTTAAGCTTGATCCAATACTAAAACGCGCAAGGAGCGAATTTCAAGCGGTTCCCAGAGCAAAAGAGGAAAGGCCACTGATAGGAGTAATTGGCGAGATATTTGTGCGCTCAAATAAGTTTTCAAATGAAAACCTTATAGAGAAAATTGAGGCACTGGGCGGAGAGGCGTGGCTTGCGCCAGTTGAAGAGTGGATTTATTATGTAAATTATTTTGGATTTAAACATGCGCTTGTACAAAAAGACTACAAGGCGCTTATGGATATAGCTATTAAGCGGGTTTATAAAAAGGCGATAGAGTACAAGTATGCCAGGCACTTCAGAGGATTCCTTAAAACCCTGCATGAGCCTGACACTGGAGCAATTATGAGAAAAGCAGCCCCATACGTGCATGAATCCTTTGAGGGTGAGACAATTCTCAGCATGGGAAAAGCTGTGGATTTAATACAGCACGGAGTGGCAGGGATTGTAAACACAATGCCTTTTGGCTGTATGCCCGGCACTATAGTGACAGCCCTTATGCGTGCCTTAAGCCGTGATTATGGTATTGCCAGTATAAGTATTCCTTATGACGGCACTGAATCCACGACAACGGAACTTCAGCTTGAGACCTTTATGGAACAGGCTTTGGGACGATATGGTAACGGTAATAATAAAATAAAAAAGCGTGAAAACAAACTGCAAGGAGGTAATTGAGTGGGTAATGTAAAGAAATGGCGTAAGAAGAAAATGTCAAAACACAAGCATAAGAAACTTCGCAGAAAGATGAAATTCCAACGTAGAAGAAAATAGGCCTATTTTTTGATAAAGAGAGTTTAATCAATACAGGGTTTCATTCAAAGACAAAATTAAATTACACCAAAAAGAGGAGATTGCGACGCTATGCTCGCAATGACGGTGAAAGTTGTTGCCTTATGATGGACAGCGGCAACAAATACAATTCTTTTCTCCGTCATTACGAGGAGCGTTAGTGACCAGAGGAATCACCTTGAGAGGAAAGTAACCTCTAGGGAGACGGAGCATTTTTGTGGACGTAAATAACAGATTGATTTTTTGTTTAGCCTTTCCTTAGAATAGTGTCATGTTAGACTATAACAATGTAATATTTAAAACTGTATTTGATTACGGGTTAAATATATTTAGTGCTATAGCCATTCTTGTAGTTGGTAACATGGCTGCAAAAATATTAAAAAGAGTTATCTCGACAATCCTTACTAAAAGTGGTCAAGAGAAAACAGTTATTTCATTTATTAGTAGTCTCATTCATGTTCTAATAATGACTTTTGCTATAATTGCCACACTTGCCAAATTTGGAATTCAAACTGCGTCTTTTATTGCAGTGATAGGCTCTGCTGGTATTGCCGTTGGCTTAGCTCTCCAAGGCTCATTAGCCAATTTCGCCTCTGGTTTTCTTATCCTATTATTCAGACCCTTTAAATCTGGTGATTTTATTGAGGCTGCTGGTGTCACAGGGCGTGTTGAAGATGTGCTTCTATTAACTACAATTCTGATTTCAACTGAAAATATCAAAATCATAATCCCTAATGGAAAACTCTACTCCGATATTATAAAAGTGTACCCTAAATCATAGTCTGTGTTGGTTTATCTGGTTAATGATATTTTATGTTATTTGGATTTGAATACTATTATGAAAAACGTGTTTTGATTAGCTTAGAAATACTTTGCCGGGATTTAAAATATTTTCAGGGTCAAATAATTTCTTAATCCCTTTCATCAGTTCAATATTAACGGCATCCAGCTCCATATCCAGATACTTAGCCTTTGTAAGGCCAATCCCGTGCTCGCCGGAAATAGTCCCACCCATGTCAAGTGTTGCCTTAAATATCTCTCTTACTATTTTTTCCGATTTTGCGACACTTTCCTTGTTATTTTTGTCCACCATTACATTGACGTGAATGTTGCCATCTCCGGCATGGCCAAAACAGGCGATAGGGATACCGAATTTTTCGGAAATCCGCTGTACGGCAACCAAAATATCAGCCACCCTCGTTATGGGAACGACAATATCTTCATTAATTTTGGTCGGGCTGATTTTATAAAGAGCAGGTGACACAGCTCGCCTTGCCTCCCAAAGCATATCCCGTGAGGCGGCATCCTCTGCAATTTTTATTTTACCCTCAAAGGAGTTACAAATGTTAGAGACTTTCTCAGCATCCTGCACTATCGCCCTGCGGTTACCATCAAGCTCAACCAAAAGCATAGCCTCGACGTTTTCCGGAAACCCTACGTTTTTATACTTATTTACGGCCATAAGGGTCATCCTGTCCATAATTTCCATGGTTCTGGGCAGAAGTGCCGATGCTATTATCTTTGATACCGTCTTGCCTGCCAATTCAATACTGTTAAAAGCGCACAGGATTGTGACTATGGCCTCAGGGGCAGGCAGTATTTTAAGACGTATCTTGGTTATCATGGCAAGTGTCCCCTCAGAGCCCACAAGGAGGCGCGTAAGATCATATCCGACCACTCCCTTTGAGGTCTCCACCCCCGTGCTTATCAACCTCCCATCGGGCAGCACAGCCTCTATCTGCATCACGTAGTCTCTTGTTACGCCATATTTCAGCGCTCGCGGCCCTCCGGCATTCTCTGCAACATTACCCCCTATCGTGCATATATTTAAACTGGCAGGGTCAGGGGGATAAAAAAAACCGCTGTCCTCAAGCTCGCTCTGCAGATGGCCGTTTATCACACCGGGTTCAACAATAGCCGTCAAATTACCGGCATCTATTTCCAGTATGCGGTTCATTTTCTCAAAACTCAGCACAATAGAATCCTCACCGGGCACCGACCCACCTGTCATACCGCTTCCTGCTCCCCGGGGAATTATCTTTAATCCGTTTTCACGGGCAAATTTCACTGTCTTAATTACATCAAGGGTGTTGATAGGCCATACCACGGTTGCAGGACAATTATCCAGTCCGGAGGCATCATACCCATAACAGATAAGGTCCTCTTTGTCTGTGGTATATGTCCCCTCTAATAGTAATTTACTGAGACTTCTCATAATTGTTTTTCTGTTTCCACGGCTTTGGTAAGATTACAACTGCAAAGAGGGCATGTCAACTTAGGGCATCTCGCCGTAGCTGTGGAGTCCCGAAAGAAATATGTTAACTCCAAGATACGTAAACACGACAGTTACGAAAGCTACAACTGCCACAACTGCCACCTTTGTACCGCGCCATCCCTTGATAAAACGGGCATGAAGATAAAATGCGTATGAAAGCCATGTTATCAAAGACCATGTCTCTTTAGGGTCCCAGCTCCAATAAACCCCCCAAGCCTGATCTGCCCACACGGCTCCAAAAATTAACCCGCCCAGCGTAAAAATTGGAAATCCAAGAGCTATCAAATTGTAGTTTAACTGATCCAAAAGCTCAGCAGATACCCCAAAGTAAGTAAACGTCCGCTTTAACACCCCGCCGTAACGCCACACAATACCTGTAAAAACTGCCGCAGCAAGATAACTTAACAGTCTTATTGATGAAGATTTATTTCTAAAGGTCGAACCTAAGAGAGCATCTTTAGCGTCGGCTACAGGGGTATGAAGTATATGGTAATTCAGATAATCTGCCAGCATAGCAACCAGTACTGATACAAATATGCCTGCTGTTATTGTCCAAAACCAATAAGCCGAACCCTTACGGTCATCTGTCTTAAGTATCAGGTACATCATGGCAGCACCAAAAGACAAACCAAAAGCAGAGTATGATATAAAAGCCATCGTAACGTGAGCTAATAGCCAGTTGCTCTGCAGAGCCGGTACAAGCGGCTCAATTGTGGTCTTCATTGCAGTTAAATCAATGAATCCAAGGGTTAAACCAGCTATTGGCGTTATGAAAGCGCCAAATGACCGAGTTTTATACTTAAACTCAATTATCAAATACCCTAAGATCAAACACCAAACAAAAAACTCAAGCGATTCGTACAGATTTGTGAGCGGCGCTCTGCCTATGCCCATTTGATAGGACTCAAACCATCTAAGTAATATTGCCGCTGTCTGGGAGGCAAAAGAAACTGAGGTTACAACCGTAGCCGCCTTGCCTGCCGATGCACTGCGAAAGACAAAGTACCCTATATATACCATCATGGCTACAAAATAGCCAATTTCGGCTGCTCCGAAAAACTGTGAGCTTCCCATCAGATACCTCCCTTTATAGAAAACCTTTCTCTCATCATCTTTGTGCTGTGAGCATTTCAAATGCTCTATATATGACGCCTTCAAAAGACAGACGATTTTTATTCGTTGTAGCGGCTACCATAACAGTGGTCTGATTCTTAGTACCTTTCAATAATACCCATATCTTTCTGTGGCTCAGGAAAAAAGCCCCATAAAGGCCAAGCAGCATTGTAAGGCAGCCAAGATAGACTATCCACACGCCGGGGTCATTTCTTACCTGCAAACCCGTATATTGATAGCCCCAGTAATCCACCAGCTCTATCTTGTTTCCATCTGGCATGTCCCACGTTTTAGGATAACGCTTAACCACCCAGCCCTCATACAAGTCCTTACCGTCTTTCTTGAATTCCAAATACACAGCCGGATTATTCATCATCTCTGAATAGGTAAACGGTTCTTTAGTTTCCTTGTTAAAGGCGATGGCAGGAGAGAAAGACTTAGCTTTACCCTCAATGTTTGTGCCTGGAATCTTAAAGGAATCCCCTACGTGCATTGACATAGTTTCGGTTTTACCACCGGATGGGGTCACACGCAATATAATAAGAGCGTTTTTATCCGTTACAGGTCCGTAGCTTGCCTGATAAATAGCATAACCCTTATACTTAAGCGGTCTGTTTACCTCTATAGACTGGCTTAAAATTTCCTTACCGTTTTCATGAATCGAAAGCCAGCTCTTATATTCTTTAGGCATATCAGTATCGTTGTAGAAATCCACGTTAAAATCATCACATCTGACTGTAAAGCCAAGGGGCTGCGTTTTGCCATCCCGTGTGTATGCGACATCTGATGACTCACCCTCAGGCAGAGACAGATAGCCGTTAAAGCCAAATTTCACGCCAATAACTGCCCCCAACAATATCAGCACGATGCTAAGGTGAACTATATACACGGCATACCGGCTAATGCCCCATTTCTGGCCATAGAACTGAAGGCCGTCGGCGCTTTTATGTTCTTCGGACTTAAACCCAAGAGATTTTAATAGTTTTAAAATATCTTCGGCTCTGTCTTTAATATTGCCTTGCAGGTGGTATTCCTTGTGAATTGTGAATTTTTTAAAGGAGGGCTCCTCCATTGGCAAAAGCTTCTCTTTAACGAGATGCGATATTTTAGGCAGTCTGTCTATTGAACATATTATAAGGTTAGCGCAAAAAAGAACCAAAAGGCCGGTAAACCACCCAGAATGGTACATGTCCATAAGGCCCATGGCATCAGAGGCGCTATAAATTGACGGAGCAAGCTTGGCTCCAAAGATTTTGACAAACAGTTTAACATTTTTTGCGGGTTCGGTCTGCTGCTCAATTACCGTGCCTGCTATGGAGGTAATTGCAATCGTTAAGATGAGTACAGCGGCAAGTTTAACCGAAGTGAAAATTTTCCAAACTTTCTCAACAATATTGTTGTTCTTTTTATCCGGCTTTTCCATTTAAAGGGCATTCCCACAGTGCTTTAGTATAATCACAATTTGCCACCGATAAACTGCCCCACAACGGATGCAGCCAGCGAAAGCGGAATATACCGTATATCCATATGCAAAACATAGCGCATCAGAATAACAAATGGTATTGGAATATGTATGTACATAAACCACTTAGGAGACTTCTTTCTCTCCTTAGATCTGCGGTATCCAAAAGGCAAATTTATTATAAAGGCAAAAACCATTAAAATCACCACCATTATCACACCATCAGGCATATAGTAAATTTAACAAAAAAGACATAAATTTGTAAACTATGAAAAATATTATTTTCTACTAAAATGCGTTGGTGTGTCTTGACAAATTTTTTCCTTCTATGTTTAACTTTTTTATCACAACAGTTTTTTCGATTTCTTGGGATTTATTAAAGGGAGGGCGGTAATGAGTAAGCGCAGTAATAACAAAACATCGGTGTGTACCATCTTAAATTGTGCGGCAGTCTTATTGGTTTTTTTATTTGCATCCGGACTAAACAATCCAGCCACATCTACTGCCGCTGAGCCGCCCTCTGAGCCAATCCTCCGTATTAATACCGAAATGCACACTGCGGCGATTATAAGGATTGGTGTTGATGCCGAAAGCAAATATCTCGTAACCGGCTCAGAAGACAAAACTGTAAAAGTGTGGGATATTTCCTCCGGCAGGCTTCTACAAACCCTCAGGGTACCTATCGGTGATGGTGATGAAGGAAAGGTTGCCATATCTCCTGATGGTAGAACAATTGTCTGTGGCGGATGGACTGGTGCCGAGTGGGATAATAAAACAGCTTCCATCTACATATTTGACCGACAGACCGGAAAACTAATAAAGCGAATTGCAGAGCTGCCTAATGTTATACATCATCTTGCATATTCTAAGGATGGGAGGTTTCTTGTTGCTACATTAGATGGTAAAACGGCATACGTGTTTATGAAACAAATAATTATTCTCCTGTTGCCTCAGACAGTGATTACGGCGATATAAGTCCCTGTGCTGATTTCGACAGAGACGGCAGGCTTGTTACATCATCCTATGATGGTTATATAAGGCTTTATGATGAAAACTTTAATTTAATCAAAAAGGAAAAGCCACAGGGAGGCACGCAACCTTTTTCAGTTAGTTTTTCACTTGACAGTTCAAAGATAGCCGTTGGGTTTGCTGATACAAAGAAGGTGGATATACTTTCCGGAGGTGACCTTTCTTATCAATTCTCTTCGGATACTTCAGGCGCTATTGATGCATTAGCAAATGCCTATTTTTCTCTTGATGGTAAATACCTCTATGCTGGTGGAATGGTTTATCGCATTAGGAAATGGTCAAACGGAGGCAAAGGCACATACAAAGACATATTAACTGGTTCAGTCAATACTATAGAGCAAATAGTACCACTTAAAAACGGCGGTATTGTTTTTGGCTCAACTGACCCAGCCTTTGGTGTGTTTGATAAAAATGATAAAAGACGCGTTTTTAAGCAAACGGATAAAGCTGATTACAGAGGAGACAATGAGAATTTTCAAGTATCCAGAGATGCTAAAACCATCAAGTTCTGGTACGAAAATAAAAGTAAATCTCCTAAAGTCTTTTCGCTAACAGAAAGAGAATTATCAGATGTTTCCAATTCAAAAGAAAACCTTTTTAAACCGATTTTAGAATCTGATAAATTAAATATTACAAACTGGTTTAATGAAGATTACCCGAAACTAAATGGAACAGCTTTACAACTTCAGCAATACGAAATGTCGAGAAGCCTTGCGATATTACCGAATAACAGCGGTTTCCTACTCGGCACAGAATTGCGATTAAGATTATTTGACAGTACCGGAAATGAAAAATGGAAAGTAGCAGCACCCGGTGTAGTATGGGATGTAAACGTATCACAAAATGGGAAAATAGCGGTAGCGGCTTATGATGACGGAACGATTAGGTGGTACAGGGTAAGCGACGGGAAGGAACTCTTGGCGTTTTTCCCGCATAAAGACAAAAAGAGATGGGTACTGTGGACGCCAAAGGGATATTATGATGCCTCAGTCGGAGGCGATGACCTAGTCGGCTGGCATGTAAACAGAGGCAAAGACAAAGAAGCTGATTTCTTTCCGGTATCAAAATTCCGTGACACATATTTCAGACCGAATATAGTCTCAAAAGTTCTCGATACGCTTGATGAGGATGAAGCAATAAAACAGGCAAATGCTCAATCTGACAGAAAAACCCCAACCGCGGCAGTTACCGAAACACTGCCGCCGGTTGTTAAAATCAACTCACCAATTGATGGAGCAAATGTTAATGATTCAGAAGTGACATTAGAATACGAAATCCGTACACCTGCGGATGCTCCGGTTACATCGGTAATGGTGCTTGTAAACGGAGTTAAACAAGCAGTCGAAAAGAATGTTAACAAAGTAAATAAAACTTACAAAATATCAGCCTTAATTCCAGAAAAAGACAATGAAATTAGTGTAATTGCCGTAAACAAATATGAGTCCAGCGTTCCTGCCACAGTAGCACTTGGTTGGAAAGAAAAAGTTAAAAAAGATGAGGAATTTTTGAAGAAACCGAAGCTTTATGTACTTGCTATCGGGATAAGCAATTATAAAGATGAAGACAATAAACTAATGTATTCATCAAAAGATGCAAAAGACTTTGCTGGAGTAATGGAAAAGCAGAAAGGCTTGCTCTATCGGGATGTTGAAGTAAAGGTTATAACAGATGAAATAGCAACGAGAATGAACGTATTGGATGGGTTTGATTGGATTCTAAATAATGTGACAAACAAAGACATAGCGATGGTGCTGCTTTCCGGACATGGGTATAACGATCCAGATGGAGCATATTACTACATACCTGTTGATGTGGATTTAAAAAGAATTAAAAGCACAGCGGTGATATTTACTGAAATAAAAAACACTGTGAACGCACTTGCCGGTAAAAAACTGTTTTTATAGACACATGTCATGCAGGGAACGTGATGGGAAAACGTAAAGGATTAGACGACTTAAGCGAAATAATAAAAGAATTAGTACGTGCAGAAAATGGTGCAATCGTCTTTACATCCTCCACGGGCAGGCAGGATTCCTGAGAGGACTCAGGTAACAGCGCATTTACAAAAGCAGTTATTGAGGGCATAGAAGGCAGGGCTGCATACAAAAATGGCAGTAGTAAGATAACCGTCAACATGCTTGAGTTATATATATCAGAACGGGTTAAGGAACTAACGAAAGGTAAACAAACACCGACAACGGCAAAACCAAACACCGTGCCCGATTTCCCAATAGCGGTTGTGAAGTAGGCTACAGTCTTATGTAATATCCTATCCGCTGATTTGTAGTCGGCTTATTGAGTTTTTTTTGATTTTATGGTAACGTAAGACTATGTCAACAGCTATAGACACTTTAAAAATATACGAACGGCTTAGAAAGGCCAATCTTGGCGATGAAGCTGCCAAAGAGATTGCTGAGGTTTTTAAAGAAACCTCTGAGGGGTTCAGGCATCGCTACAATAAAAGCAGAGATAAAAGAGGAATTGTCTAAGGAACTGGCTAATAAAGCAGATTTGCACGCTGTAAAGGCAGGATTAACAGCGGATTTGATGTTAATAAAATCAGAATTAACAGCAAAAATAGAAAATCTTGAAGAAAAAATGAAAGTAAATATAGAAAAATCTAAGTCCGAAACATTGAAATGGATGTTCCTCTTCTGGGCAGGGCAATTAGTAGCCATGTTCACCTTATTTAAATTTTTTCTTAAGTAACACATCTCTTTAACTACTACATTTACCCCACGAACTCCATATTGATATTTTCCCATAAATAGAGTTACAATTAGGTTTGTCGGGGGGAGACAAACTTGAAACGCTTTCCCTGAAAACTTAGTTATCGTGACAGGAGGTACGGAAGCAGTGACAAAGGAAGTTTTAGAGTTTAAAACAGAGGTAAACCAGCTACTGGATCTGATGATCCATTCGCTGTACTCACACAAAGAGGTTTTTCTGCGTGAGCTTATCTCTAATGCCTCAGACGCTATAGATAAGGCCCGCTACGAGTCGTTGACAAACAGTGAAATCCAAAAAGACGGTGGAGAGTGGAAAATTAAATTATCTATAGACAAAGCAGCCGGTACGCTTACGATAAGCGACAACGGCATAGGCATGAATAAGGATGAGGGCATACGGGAGCTTGGCACAATAGCCCACTCCGGAACTATGGAGTTTTTAACTAAACTCAAAGAGAAATCCCCCGATGACTCCACAGAGCTTATAGGGCAGTTTGGCGTTGGGTTTTACTCCTCCTTTATGGTGGCAGATAAGGTTGTGCTGATTTCAAAAAAGGCCGGCACTAACGACTGCATACGGTGGGAATCCGCAGCAGACGGCACTTTTACGATTGAGGACGCTGAGAAGGCAACACGCGGAACTGACGTTATCCTCTATATTAAGGATGAAGAGAAAGAGAAATATCTCACCGAGTACGAATTAAGACGTATCGTTACAAAGTACTCCGACTACATAGACTACCCTGTTGTAATGGACGTGGAGCGGCAAAAGGAAAGTGAAATTGATAAGGGTAAGAAATATACCGTTACTGAGGAGGAGAAACTTAATTCCCAAAAAGCTATCTGGCTCAGGGATAAGTCCGAGATAACAGAGTCAGATTACAACGAGTTTTATAAACACGTTTCTCACGACTTTACTGACCCCACAAGGGTTATCCACTATAAGGCTGAGGGTACTACGGAATTTACTGCGCTTTTGTTTATCCCGTCACGGATGCCGTTTGATATTTTCTATAAGGACTTTAAGTACGGCCCAACCCTTTACGTCAGACGGGTTCAGATTATGGAACACTGCGAGGAGCTGATCCCGCAATATCTGCGCTTTGTAAAAGGTGTGGTGGATTCCTCTGACTTACCGCTGAATGTTTCCAGAGAAATTCTGCAAAACAACCGCCAAATTGAAGTTATCAATAAAAATCTGACAAAGAAGGTGATAGACACCCTCTCGGATATGAAACAAAACGAATTTGACAAATACCTTGAATTTTATAAACAATTCGGACGAATCCTGAAAGAGGGTATTCACTTTAGTTACGAAAAACGGGAGACTGTGGCAGACCTGCTTCTTTTTAGCTCTACAGCTACAGAGAGCGGTAAATACACTACTCTTAAAGATTATGTAAAAAACATGAAAGAAGACCAGAAGGATATCTACTACATGACGGCAACCGATTTTGAGGATGCTGTCCACTCACCCTATCTGGAGACTTTTAAAGAGAAAGGCTATGAGGTGCTGATTCTTCTTGATGAAATTGATGACATGATTTTTACAGGGTTTCAGTACTCAGATAAAGATTTTAAATCGGCGCTGCGAGGCGATATCACCTTGGATAAGGCTAAAGAGGAGGAAAAGAAAGAGAGCGAAAAGAAGTACAAAAAACTATTGGATTTAATCAACACGCGGCTAAAGGCTGATGTTAAAGAGGCGAGGTTTTCAGGCAGGCTGAAGGATTCCCCGTGCTGCCTTGTTGGTGATGAGGGTGCTATGGATGCTAACATGGAACGCCTTTTACGCTCCATTGGCAAAGAAATTCCACCTACTAAGAAAATCTTTGAGCTTAATCCGACTCATCCCCTTATTGAGGCAATGAATGAGCTTTTTGAAAAAGATCAAACAAGTGAAAAACTCATGAAGTACATTGATATGCTCTACAATCAGGCATTGGTTTTAGAAGGGAGCAGACCTAAGGATTCACAGTTGTTCACCTCGATGGTATCGGAGCTGATGGTTAAGGACATGAAAAGCGTATGATTATAATTGTATCACACAGAGCCTTTTTTAAGGCTTAAAAATAAAAAACTAACGGAGAAGAGAAAAGTGTTAAAAAAATTGCTAATTTTTCTCGGTGTATTTCTTGCGCTTGCGGTATATTGCAGTGCGGAAACAACTGAGGAGGCGTTTAAAAAGGTATTTCCAAATGTTAAATACGACACAATAAAGGAGTCCCCTGTTAAGGGACTTTACGAGATTTTGGTGGGGTCAGAGATTATTTATTTTGATCCGGCAACCGGTATTTTGATCTTAGGTGAGATGCGGATGAATAACGGCAAGAACCTGACATCGGAAAGTTTAATGGCAGTTATGAAAGAACGTGTCAAAAATATTCCATATGAAAAGGGTATGAAAATTGGTAACGGTAAAAATATCGTTGTTGAATTTACTGACCCGGATTGCCCGTATTGCAGACGCGCCGCTGCCTTTCTTAAGACCAAAAAAGATATTACCCGTTATGTTTTCCTGTATCCTTTGGTTCAACTGCATCCTGATTCCGAAAAGAAGGCCAGGTTTATTCTCTGCGCCAAGGACAAAGTTAAGGCCTTTTATGACGTTCTGGATGGGAAATATGATGATAAGGAAATCACTGTATGTAATGATGACAAAGTAGAGGCGACGTTAAAGGAATACCGCAATGTAGGTGATAAGATTGGTGTATCCGGCTCGGGCACACCATTTCTGATTGTAAACGGTGAACCGGTTCAAGGCGCCAACCTTCCGCTTATCAATAAATATCTTGGCGAACCAGAGGAACAAGTACCTGGACACAATCATTCAAAACTAGATACCGAAAAAACCCCTGATAAGCATGAGGATGAAAAAGCCCCTGCAAAACAGGATAGTGAAAAATAAAACATTCCCTTCCGATCCCCCTCCCACTTTCTTTAGCAGGGAGGGGCGATTGAAGCGGTAATAAACTCCCTTGTTAGTTTAGCTGGATGAGAAATGAGAAAAATCAAACAGGAGGACTTCAGTAGTAATGACAATTTCAGAGGCAACTGCCAAAATAAAACCATTAGACGATAAATACATAAAATTATCACAGGAACGGCTCGATAGTTTAACCAAACCGAGGGGCAGTCTGGGGAAACTCGAGGATTTTGCCAAACGGCTCTGTGCCATATATCAGACGGATATGCCTGAGATGCCAAAGAAGGGCGTCTTTGTATTTGCCGGAGATCATGGAGTGGTTGAGGAGGGAGTGTCAGCGTATCCCTCAGAGGTGACTCCTCAGATGGTGTTTAACTTTTTAAGGGGAGGGGCCGGGATAAATGTTTTAGCCAGACACGCCGGTGCTGATGTTTTTGTAATAGATATGGGGGTCAACTACGTTTTTAAGGACTGTCCGGGACTGATAAATAAAAAGGTGGTCTCAGGCACCAGGAATATGTGTAAGGGGCCTGCAATGAGCACAGATGAGGCAGTGAGGACAATTGAGGCAGGAATATCATTGGCTGAGGAGTATGCAAAAAAAGGCTATCGTTTATTTGGCACAGGCGATATGGGAATAGGAAACACCACACCGTCATCTGCTATAACAGCCGTACTTACCGGACTGTCACCTCAGGCAGTAACAAGCCGCGGAACGGGAATAGATGACGCAGCGCTTGCTAAGAAAATCAAGGCTATAGAGACGGCACTTACCGTAAATAAACCTGATAAGCACGATGCTCTCGATGTGCTTTCAAAAGTGGGCGGAGCAGAAATAGGCGGCATTGCAGGACTGTGTATAGGGGCGGCATCCCTTGGGATACCAGTGGTAGTGGATGGGTTTATATCAACTGCCGGAGCGGCAATAGCGTGTGTGTTAGATACGCGAGTGTCTGCATATCTTATAGGCAGCCACATGTCTCAGGAGGGTGGACACAAACCTCTTTTAAATTTCATGGGAGTTGAGCCGCTTTTTGATTTTAATATGAGACTTGGCGAGGGAACCGGAGCGGCGCTGGCTATGACGGTTTTGGACGCATCGCTTAAGATTTACAAAGAGATGGCAACTTTTGCCGAGGCCATGGTTTCTGACACTGACAAGGATATTCATAAAACTTAACAATATGTATCACGAGATGGACACAGATAATTCCAATAACCATAATCTGTGTTCATCCATGGTTTATTCGTTTTTTGTTAATCTACTTTTTTGACGGCAAATTGAGACCATTGCAAAAATAATATAATTGTTTATTGATTTAACTCCGATAGATGGCTTAATTACTTTTACGGATGTAGAGAAAATGACTGGATCCCGCAACAAGTGCGGGATGACAAAGGAGGGAAGGGTTCTTTTTCTGTCATTCCTGCGAAGGCAGGAATCCAGTCTTTTATTAGCTGAGTTAACTATATAGACATTTTTGAGAATTTTGCAACGGTCTCAAATTGGTATTACTCAAATTCTCACCTTTTTTTTAATAGCTCTCATCTAAAATATGTTACAATATTTCAATGGTGGGTTTAACTCGTTTAATTTAGGCGTTAAGGGGTATAAACTAAATGGGTTTAGTAATGTGCACTTAAGTACAATTATCATGGAGGACTCTATGAAACGAAATATTTTCAACACATTAAGTGCTCTGATTGTGGCACTTTTATGTGCGCTGTGTTTTAACTTTGCGGTAAGTGCGGCTGATAAGGCTGCTGCTAAAGATCCTCTCAGGGGTATTCCATTTTCTGATCCCAAAAAGATTTTCAAGATGTCTGATGAGTGGATGAAAGCTCCCATAAAGTATGAATCATGGGCTAAAGGCGCTGACATTGCCGTAGCGCTTGATCAGCAGATATACCCGGCCCTTCTGCCGCTTATTCGGGAGTACGAAAAACAAAACGGTCTGAAAATTGCCGTTGAGGAGGGAACTTGTGGAATAGCGGCAGGGGCGGTATCGAAAAAAACTGTTGATATCTCCGGTATGTGCTGTCCTCCCGGTGAGGTTGACCGGCTGCCGGGTTTGAAATACTTAAATCTCGGCATTGGCTCTCTTGCAATTTTGGTTAACAAAGACAACCCCGTCGAAAACATCTCAACCGCTGACCTACGAAACATCTTTAGAGGTAAAGTGGATAAGTGGTCGCAGTTGAAAACCGACAAAAAAGCGCAGGATATTGAAATAAAGCCCATCATAAGGCTTCACTGTAAAAACCGCCCTGGCCACTGGTGTCTGCTTCTGGGTTCTGAGGATCTGTTCAGCCCGAGGGCAATGGATGTAGGTTCTATTGCGGATATGCTTACACAAGTCGCCTCGGTTAAGGGTGCTGTCGGGTATGAAACCCTTTGGATGGTTGAACACAACAATAAAAATTCGGTACTTAAGGCGCTTTCTATAGACGGCTACTCCCCATACGACAACTCGGCATTAATCAGCGGCAAATACAACATTTACCGCACATTTAACATAACAGTGTGGAATGCTCCCAACCTGATTAATGAAAAAGCGGCAAAACTTGTCGACTACATCATAAAAAATCTTGAAAGAATTGACAAGAGTTATTACATAGTGCCAGCAACAGAGTTAAGAAAAGCAGGCTGGAAATTTGACGGCAATGAGCTTGTCGGAGAGCCTTTCTGAAAAGATTGAAATGCCTATCAAGTTAATTCCTATAAAGGGCTTTCTGTCATCTAAGGAAGTAATAAAAAGGACTGGATTCCCGCTCGTAGGCGGGAATGACAGAGGAGGGGATAGTCTTTTTCTGTTATTCTCTTTTCTGTCATTTCTTTTCTGTCATTCCTGCGAAGGCAGGAATCCAGTCTTTTATCAACATGGTTAACTAAAAGGCACTATTAATGAACCTAAACCGTATATCTCTGACCGTTAAGATGACTGTTATTACGGTGTTTGTCAGCCTTGCTGTAAGCGCCGTAGGCAGCCATCTCCTTGATAAAAATCTGCAGAAGCTCCTACATGCTCAACTTACCGACAGGCTTTCACGCCGGGCAGTTGATAACAGACGTGTTTTTGACAAGTACTATCTTGGCTACCATCAGTTTGTCAAATTATTTACAGCCCTGCCAGGTTTTACAAATTATGTTTCCAAAGTAAAACGGGATAACTCTACAAAACCTGTAATCACAAAAGAAGCCCCGCCATGGATTCCCCCGCCATCTGTGTTGAGGGTGTTCCCTAAGTTTGACTACGCGTTGCTCTTTGACCCGCAGGGAAATCTTAGGGAATTGTTTCAAAACTCTGCAAAATCGCCAACCCCCGGTCTCCTAAAACCATCACACTCTATTTTGCAGATGACTTATAACCAAACGTTTCAGACATCTATAGACGATAAGCTTTTCATACTGGCTTCTGAGGTGGTCAAAGACAGCAGCGGAAATACTATAGCAACGCTTATGGTAGCCCATCATATAGATTCTAAACTTCTTGATGAAATTTTCGGCAACGTGGGACAAAGCACAGTAGCTCTTGTTGCTGGAAAGAATTTAAAAGTCCTGGCAAGTAATAAGCCCGATTTATTGCGGCAAGGAGACAGTCTTGAGGATTTGAAAGATAATTATACTTTTATAGGAAAATCTTTTTTAGACTATGGTGATGCTGAAAATACGATAATGTTTGCTTCTTTAATATCTAACGAGGATATTGATAAGTTAAGCACTGATATCAGGCACAAGAGTAAGATGATAAGTATGACGGCGGCTTTTTTCATGATATGCTCATTCTTACTCATAATGATACATATAGTGAAGAGAATAATTCGTCTAAATAGAGGAATTACAGAATTTTCACAGCAGATCGGTTTAAATCTGGGACAATTTGCTGGTATTTCTGATCAACTCACATCCCTTGAGTTTAGGTTCAGGAGACTTTTTGAGGAAATTATATTCTCAAGAAATGCACTACTTGAAGCATCTCAAGAGTTGCAAAACAGTGAAAAAAGTATAAGAGCTATAATGGAAAATATGCCCGATGGCATGATAGCTATTGATAACAACAAGACAATAACCATGTTTAACCGCTCAGCCGAACAAATCTTTGGTTATAATGTCTCCGAGGTCATAGGCCTTAGTTTTATGAAGCTTTTGTCGGATGAGTTTGAAGGCATACATGACTCAATCAGCTCATTTGAACATAGGACAGAAACATTTGAGATGTCTGGCAAACGTAAGGATGGCAATGTATTTCCTATTGATATTAACACTAACATTGTTGACTTTTTGGGTAAACCAATGACCATAGTCATGGTAAGGGATATAACAAGACGCAAGCTATATGAGGATGAAATTAAACGCACTAAAGAAGAGCTTGAACTAAAAGTGCAAGAGAGAACTTACGAGTTAATACAGACTAACAGCAAACTTACTATGGAGATACTTGAAAGAAAGCGTTCTGAGGAACAAAACAGAGCAATTCTGAGTACATCGCTAGATGGATTTGTGATGTGCGATATGGAGGGCAGATTTATAAATGTAAATGATGCTTTTTGTAAGATGATTGGTTACGAGAGAGAAGAGTTACTGCAAATGAAAGTAGCAGACATTGAAGCATCAAAAACGCCAGAGGCCATAATAAGTGAAATTGAAAGAATAAAGGTTATTGGTGGTGTTCGTTTTGAGAGTAAACAAAGACGCAAAGACGGTAACATTATTAATGTTGAAGTCAGCATAAATATTATAAGTGAGGAGAATATTCTTTTTGCGTTTATAAGGGACATAACGCAGCGTGTACTTTTAGAGGAACGGAACAACGCGATTTTCAGTACATCTCTGGATGGTTTTGTAATGACTGATTTATACGGCAGTTTTATTTTTGTAAATGATGCATATTGTAAAATGACGGGCTACACCAGAGAAGAGTTGTTGAAAATGTTTGTATCAGATATAGAAATATTAAACACACAGAATGACACAAGGCAAGACATCTCAAATATAATAAAAATGGGCGGAGGCCGCTTAGACGGCAAACTAAGAGCTAAGGATGGAACGATTATTTATGTCGAGGCCAGTATAAATATTTTAAATGTGGAGAAAATTCTCTTTGCCTTTATAAGGGACATAACGCAGCGTGTATATTTAGAGGAGGAAAACAGAAGACACTACGACATCCAGCGAGTAACGAGTGCCATATTATCAATATCAATGGAGCCGATTCCTTTTGAGCATCAGCTTGAGCAAGTCATTGATCTCATACTCAATATAGAATGGCTTGCTCTTGAATCAAAGGGTTGTATATTTTTAGCGGATGAGGGCGCAGTAGAGGTGCTTGAAATGAAAGCTAACAGGGGGCTTTCTCATGAAATCATGACTCTTTGCAAGTGGGTACCGTTTGGCACCTGTATATGTGGACGGGCGGCTGTGGCAAAAGAGATTATTTTTACCGACTGCATTGATGACCAGCACGACATAACATATGAAGGCGTTGGTCCCCATGGGCACTACTGCGTGCCGATACTTTCCAGTGACAGAAGTGTAATGGGGATTATTAACTTGTATGTCAAAGAAGGACATAAGCAGGAAAAGACCGAGATGGAGTTTCTGGGAGCAGTTTCAAACACCCTTGCCGGAATTATAGAGAGGATGAGAACTCAGAAAAATCTTGAATTAAGTCAGACTCTGTTTCAAAGCTTTATGAGCAAAAGCCCTATGATGGCCTTCATAAAGGATGAAAACGGAAGGTACGTTTTTGTTAACGATAAATTCAACAGGGTAACTCACCACAAGGAAAACGAGGTAATAGGCAAAAGCGATTTTGACATCTTTCCGGCAGATACGGCAACAGCCATGAGAGCGCACGATTCAATGGCAATAGCTGTCGAAAAGACAGTTGATACCATGGAAAATATTCCTGAGCCTGACGGTATTCATCAGTGGCTTATTATTAAGTTCCCGTATAAAGACATCACAGGAAGAAGGCTACTGGCCGGTATGGGGATAGACACAACGGAGCATAAGAGAGTGGAGGAAACTCTCAAAAAATCTGAAGAGAAATACTTAAATATAATAAACAGCACATCAGAGGGGTTTATAGAGATAAACAAGTCAATGCAGGTTGTTAGGGTAAACGACTCAACCTGTGCGATGGTAAAAGCAACTTTTAATGAGATTAGGGACAAAGGGATATTGTATTTCATAGATAAAGAATATAGAGAGGAATATGTTGAGCTTATCAGGGATCTGATGGGTGGCTCAGGAGTAGCCTCAGATTTAACTCTGAGGGCAACTGACGGTGCCTTGATACATACGAGAATTAACGCAACGCCAGTAAAGGATGCAACAGGAGCGGTTACAGGAGCTTTTGCACTAATTTCTGATATTACGGAAATAATCGATATGAAAGACTCTGTTACCCGCTATGCAGCCGAGCTACAGCGAAGCAACCAGGATCTTCAGGATTTTGCCAACGTTGCCTCTCATGATTTACAGGAACCGCTTCGGAAAATAGTTGCCTTTGGCGAAAGACTACGTGAAGTGTCGGCTGACACGTTAACCACCGATGCCCTTGACTATCTGAACCGAATGGATTCTGCGGCAGAGAGAATGCAGCAATTGATAGATGATCTGTTAAATTTCTCACGTATAACCACACGGGCAAAACCTTTTACCCGCACCGAAATAAGCAAAATAGTAGAGGATATCAAAACCGACCTTGAAGTGCGGCTTATGAAAAGTAAAGGGAAAATCGAGGCTGCTTCGCTTTGTGTGGTAGATGCCGACCGTTTCCAGTTGCAGCAGCTGCTTACGAATCTTATAGCCAATGGGTTAAAATTTCACAGAGATGGAGTGCCTCCGGTTGTAAGGGTAAGCAGTGTCAGCAGCGCTGATGGTCTTTGCCGTATAAGAGTAGAGGACAACGGAGTTGGGTTTGATATGAAGTATGTGGATAAGATATTTAAGCCGTTTCAGAGGCTTCATAGCAAGAGTCAATACGAGGGGACTGGGATGGGGCTTGCTATATGTGAAAAAATAGTGCAGCGGCACGGCGGCACAATATCTGTGGACAGCGCTCTTGGCAAGGGGACGGTGTTTACCATAACTTTGCCCATTGTTCATGAAAAGGTGGATGAAAGAGAAAGTGAAGAGCAGAAATAAAGGGGAGCTTTCCATTCAATGGGTTGTAAATCTCGACACTGTGATACCAATAAAGGACATATTTACGGCATAGTCAAGTAAGGGAACTTTTTTAACTTTGTAGTTTTCATTTTCTTTGTTTTTAAGTCCGCTTGCGTGGATAAGGTAAACGTCGCCATTTTCCACCTTAATAACGCCCTCGTGGCCGACTATTTCACCGACTACACGTTTTTCAACCTTTTTTATCAGAAACACTATGTCACCGCTTTTAAGCTTTGAAAGCACATCCTTTATGTTTTCCTTTGGGACAATTGAGACGCTCTCTACTCCTCTGTCTCCTTTTATCTTAGTTGTACTGCCTATCTCTTGTGTTATGTCAGTGCCCCACTTTCCGCTTGACACCATATCCTCGGCATACTGAAATCTGTCGTCATAGTTAGTGACAAGCCCGTCAGAGCCAAGTTTTCCTTTAGTTTTAAACCGCAGATTGAGAGCAATTTTAAGAGACTCCTCAGGAGTGCCGCCAAAGGCTAACTCAACAGACCTGAACACATGATACATACAGTCAACGCTTTTATCATAAACGATAACCTTGTTTCTCACATAAGCTCCCAGAGGGTCAGTGTCATATGGGGTGCCGACAAAATTTTCAGCCCACAGCGCAATCCTTTCGCCAATCGGAAGAGTTTTCGTCTGTTGTTGCAATTGTGAGATTTCCTTCTCAGAAGGAAAACATTGGCCATTGCCAGTTAAAATCAATAATGCCGTTATAACGGTCAGTATGTAAATTAATTGCACTTTAGAGTTTTTCACCTGTTCCTCCGGACAATGTTTTTTCATTAAAGATATTTTAACACGCATCTTTGTTATTTTGGCAACAAAGTTAGAGAACTTCTTAAAAAAGAAGGATAGTTGAAACCGTAAATCAGTAAATAAGGAAAATAGTATTTACAGATTATTTACCTATGTTAAAAATCTAAGCTAACGATTGCTTGGCTGCATTCGTTGAAAAAGCTATCAAAACAATAGACAAAAGAATTGTTTTTGTCTATTGTTATTAGATACTATGCAGAAACAGACTAATACTTGATTTTGCATGTAGAAACATAGTACAGTTTCATCATGATGATTTAATTTTGTCTATGAATTAAAATGTAGTGTCTGCGGCCGTAGGCCACTTAACTTGTGGTAAGGAGGGATTTTATGGCTCAATATATGGTGGAAAGAGGAAAGTTTCATCCTCTTGGAATGGAATTGTCAAAAGACGGAGCTAATTTTTCGTTATATTCACGTTACGCCAAAGGCGTCCAGTTGTTGCTCTTTAACAACCATGACGACCCGGACCCGGTTCAGATTATCACGTTTGATCCGCAAAAAAATAAGACTTTTTTTTTCTGGCATGTCTTCATCCGAGGCCTAAACCCTGGCATGCACTATGCCTTAAGGGTTGACGGAGACTTCAATCTTCAGGCGGGCCTCCGTTTTAACCCTAAAAAGGTGGTGCTTGACCCCTATGCACTCGGTAACACCTGTAATCTTTGGAACCGCGCCAATGCGTGTGGCAGTGACGATAATCTGAAGACGTCCATGCGCAGCGTAATCATAGATATTAACGATTACGATTGGGAGGGCGATAAACCCCTGAACCACGACATGGCCGACACTATTATCTACGAGATTCACGTAGGCGGTTTCACCAGGTCCCCATCGTCCGGAGTAAAGAACCCCGGCAAGTTTGCCGGAATTGTAGAGAAGATTCCGTATTTAAAAGAACTTGGTGTTACGGCGGTTGAGCTTTTACCTGTCATGCAGTTTGATGATTCGGAGGGGCTCCGGACGCTTCCGGACGGCACCAGGCTTAGCAATTACTGGGGATACAGCACCGTTAATTTTTTTGCGCCCCATCCCGCATACTGCATCTCTCCAGAGGACGGCCTGCACATAAAAGAGTTTCGCGACATGGTGAAGGCCCTCCATAAAGCGGACATAGAAGTCATCATGGACGTTGTCTTCAACCACACGGACGAGGGCGATCAAAACGGGCCGACTTTTAGCTTCAAGGGTATAGACAACGGCGTTTATTACTATCTGTCGCCTCAAGACAAGCAATACTATATGAACTATTCGGGTTGCGGCAACACCGTCAACTGTAATCAACCGATTGTGACGAAGTTTATCGTTGAGTGCCTCGAGCATTGGGTGAAGGATATGCACGTGGACGGATTTCGCTTTGACGAGGGCACAATTTTGTCGCGCGGAACCGACGGGGCAAGAATGTCGGATCCCCCGGTACTTTGGGAGATACAGCTTTCCGAGGTAATGGCCGACACAAAGATTATAGCGGAGGCATGGGACGCTGGCGGACTCTATGAAGTCGGTGACTTTCCGGGCTACAGATGCGCGGCGTGGAACGGCAGGTACCGTGACGATATCCGTAGTTTCGTAAAGGGGGACGCAGGTATCGTGGGCAACGTGGCCTCCAGGGTGGCCGGAAGCTCAGATCTTTTTCAGTATGCCGGCCGTCTGCCGATAAACGGTATTAGTTTTGTTGTCTGCCATGACGGTTTCACTCTGAACGATCTCGTATCTTACAACGAAAAGCATAATTGGAAAAACGGAGAGAACAATAAAGACGGCATAGACAATAATCTTAGCTGGAACTGCGGAGTCGAAGGGCAGACAAACGATGCAAACGTGGAAAATTTGCGGCAGCGGCAGATAAGAAACTTTACGGCCATTCAATTCTTATCGCAGGGCGTGCCGATGATACTTGCCGGGGACGAGGTGCGCAGGACTCAAAACGGTAACAACAACGCCTATTGCCAGGACAATGCTCTAAACTGGTTCGACTGGAATTTAACGAAAAACAACGGTGATCTCCTGAGGTTTTTCAGGCTTATGATAGCTTTTAGAAGAAAACATGCCGCATTACACCGCTCGGATTTTTTTAATGGCTCGGTTAACGAGCGTGGGGTTGCCGATATATCATGGCACGGGTGCAGTTTAAACTCTCCGAACTGGAATGACCCGATGGCACGGGCGTTGGCGTTTACACTTGGAGGGTTTGGCGGCGACGACGACTTACACGTGATGATGAATATGTACTGGGAACCGTTGAGTTTCGAGATTCCAATCGTGCGTGGAAGGCAGTGGTACAGGGTTATCGACACATCTAAACCATCTCCCAATGATATCGTCGACGAGGGTAAAGAGGTGAAGCTCTCTGATAATAGCTATTTGGTAGAGGGAAGAGGCGTTGTAGTGCTTATGTCCAAAATTATAGTATAGGGGGGAATTACATTCAAGGGAAAACCGCCATAGAAGCCCGCCAGAGTGTTTTTTCCCGTCGAACATCCCGCATACTCGTTACAACACCAGCGGTGTAACCCCAGACAAAATGAGTCCTTTTGTCTGGGGTTACATGTATGATAGCCTGTAAACCCCTGTCATTTCTAATGGCGGGTAAGGGCAACATTTGACGAAATGATAACAATAACTTCTATAACTGTATCTCGTTTAACCGGTACAAAAACTCTTCCGGTTTTAAAATCTCCACTCCCTGAAAAACTTTTAAATCCAAAAGATGATGGTCTCCTGAAATAATAAAATCGGCTCTGCCCTCTAAAGCACATTCCAGATATTTATTATCGGTAGGGTCGTTGGGTATGGCTTCTATCTTTAAACCACCTTCGATGACTTCAGCTATGGCAAATAGATTGTTTAAATCCTGTTCAACTTCATGTAAGGCTTTTTTATGGCGGTTTTGAATTTTCGGATACATGGCTACTTTTTTGACTTCAGAAATGATTTTAGTTGAAGTGATTAACTGAAGTTCGTCGGTTCTCAGTAAGTCAAAAATTTGTGCGGGTTTACCGTGAGAATTTAAAATGGCACTAATGAATATATTAGCATCCAGAACGATTTTTAGCATGTTTTCAATTAGTTTTTCAAATTACTGTGTTAACTTTGTTTATCTCTTCACGCTCTTGTTTTTTAACAGCTTCTACGGCTTCCGCTATTTCGTGCTCCAATATTTCAGGGTCAACATCCTTTGTAGTTTCTCGAATCTCATCAACCCATTTAAAAAACTTATCCCTCGCCCGTTCCTTTTCCTGTTTCATCCATTCGTATTTTTTTAGTGGTACAATGGCTA
Organism: Nitrospirota bacterium; assembly: GCA_015233895.1. Lineage (NCBI taxonomy): Bacteria > Pseudomonadati > Nitrospirota > Nitrospirota bacterium. Next base: position 44,637 of record JADFXG010000010.1, read on the forward strand.
CAAGCGGTTTTCCGGCACGCTCAATAATGTAGTCATCTTCTTTTAATGATACCTCATTCATAATCTGCCCGAACTGGCGGCGGGCTTCTATCGCCGATATTGTTTTAAGCATGGTCATTGCTCCTTTAGTTAGGATTGCTATAATTAGTATAGTATATGCAATAGCTATAGTCAAATGACTGTATTTGACACCGGCATAAGGTTTCAGATAATGCTTTTTATCGAATAATTTATTCTGAAGTATTATGTGATGCAAAAAAATAATACTTGACAAAATTAGTAAGGTATTATAAAATTAATTCATAATGTTGAGATTATCAACAAAATGCCAGTACGGCGTAAGGGCTATGTATGAGATAGCGCGTGGATATCCTGACTCCCCATTGTCCATACGGGTGATATCGGAGCGGCAGGACGTATCAGTGCCGTTTTTAGAGCAGATACTGGGAAGGCTGCGCAAGGATGGCCTTATAAAGAGTGTAAAGGGTCCGGGCGGTGGTTATTTATTAACAAAAAACCCTGAGGATATTACTATTGCAGAGATATTAACTACTTTAGAGGGCCCGTTTGCCATTACACTTTGTGCATCGGTGCATCCTGAAGACTCAGCTAGCTCAAAAGGCTGTATGAAAGCCGACCACTGTGTAATACAACACTTGTGGAGAGCGTTAGGGAGACAGATAGAGGAATTTTTACAGACCATAACACTGATGGATCTACTCAAGGGTAAACAGTTTGAGGATTTAATTTTTTCCTGTGATGCCGGTGCAGCCGGTTCGGTGTGTCCGAGGGATGTGCTACGGGCAGGCAGTAGCAAAGCTGTGGAGAGCGCTCTGACATGAGTTTAAAATTTGTTGAAAATGTTAAGGCTGACGTGACAAGCGACATAGTGTATATGATGTGTCCTATGCACTTATTGAAATTAGACGAGCAAATAAAGGAGTTGGAAGACAGACAGGTGTTGGAGCTTCTAACAGACTATGATGGAGCTCTTGAGGATGTTCCGGCATGGTGCCAGAAGACTGGAAACGAGTTTTTGGGCATAGATGAGGAGGATGATTATTACAAAATTTACATCAGAAAAGCCAGCGGCAAACCAGCGCCGGCGCTAAAAGAGGTGAATACATGAAAAGACTATATTTTGACCATGTGGCTACAAACCCGCTGCTGCCTGAGGTGTTTGAGGTAATGGAGCCATACTTTAAGGGTGAGTTTGGAAATCCCCTTAGCATGTATGATCTGGGTTTTACGGCAAAACAGGGGATAGAAAAAGCAAGGGAGCAGGTAGGTGCGTTAATAAACGCTAAGGCAGCGGAGATAATTTTCACGTCATCTGGAGCTGAGGCAAATAATTTCGCAGTAAAAGGACTTGCCATGTCAAGGCAAAACGATGGTAACCACGTAATAATATCTAAAGCCGAACACCACTCGGTGCTTAACACTGCCAGGTCACTGGAAAAACAGGGTTTTGTTGTAACATACCTGTCTTTGGATAAACACGGGCTTGTTGACCCTGCAGCTGTAAAGGCGGCAATCAACAAAGACACAGTACTGATTTCAATCACACATGCCAATTCCGAGGTGGGTACGATAGAGCCAATACAGGAGATAGCTGAAATTGCCCATGAGCATAAAATTACTTTTCACGCCGATGGTGTTGCCACAGTGGGCAACATGGAGGTGGATGTAAAGGCACTGGGAGTGGATGCTCTAAGTATGGCAGCGCACCAGTTTTATGGCCCTAAGGGAGCAGGGGCGCTTTATCTGAGGGCAGGGCAGAGGATTTTACCCCTTATCTATGGCGGAATACAGGAAAACGGCAGGCGGGCGGGAACTGAAAATGTGCCAGCAATAGTTGGTATGGGTAAGGCGGCAGAGCTTGCTAAGGAAAAACTGCCGGAGCGGATGGCACACGTTAAAAAGTTAAGAGACAGGTGTATTGAGGGTCTATCTAAGGTGGAAAAGGTGCACTTAACGGGGCATCCTACGCTGAGACTTCCCGGGCATGCCAGTTTCGTTGTGGAGTTTATAGAGGGAGAAGGGATGTTGCTTATGCTCCTTTCTAAGTCAATATATGCAGCAAGCGGTTCAGCTTGTACATCAAAGGCACTTAAGGCCTCTCCCACGCTTGCCTCAATGGGCATACCGATAAGCCTCACGCACGGCTCGATTGTGTTTTCCTTTGGTATAGGCAACGAGATGGAGGATGTGGAGAGTTTACTTGTGGAGTTTCCAGCCATAGTGGGTAAGTTAAGGGCAATGTCTCCTTTTGCTAAGGAGGGCTGGCGCCCGGAGGATATGAAAACAGAGGAAAGTTAATGTAACTTAAACATAAAAAACGGGAGGTTTAACATGTATAGCCAAAAATTAATGGATCACTTTACAAACCCAAGAAACGTGGGGGAGATGCCCGATGCCGATGGGGTTGGGATGGAGGGAAATCCTACCTGCGGCGATACAATGAAACTTTTCATTAAAGTGGAAAATGAAAAAATAGTTGATATAAAATTTCAGACATTTGGCTGTGGAGCGGCAATAGCGGTCTCCAGTATGATAACAGAGATGGCAAAGGGCAAGACGCTGGATGAGGCGCTCCTGATAACGAAACAGGATGTGGCAGATGCTTTAGACGGGCTGCCGCCACAGAAAATGCACTGCTCAAATCTTGGCGCCGATGCTTTAAGAAAAGCCATCGAGGACTATCGCCAGCGTGGTAATTGAAAGCCTTTGAAGGTAAAGTGGACTGTAACAGGAATTAAACCCTGAGTGGTTGCTATTTTACTTTTAAAATGTTACAATACGTGCCGGTTCAGCTGTGTGTTGTCATCAGGCTGAAGTGAGTTAAATGGAGAGGTGGCCGAGCGGTCGAAGGCAGCCGCCTGCTAAGCGGTTGTGGGGGTAATACTCCACCCAGGGTTCGAATCCCTGCCTCTCCGGTTCTTTTATCTTTTAAAATCAATAGGTTAGCTTCGCTTGTTTTACATAATAAGTGTTCCCGAACTGTCCTCAGGTATTTTCAATCTATATTTTTAATTGTAGTATCGTTCAAGTCTATTAGTTTTTTACTTGAGGCAACTCGTGGTTGCGTGTTGCAATTCTAATGTTTTTATGGTAACGTAGGAGTATGAACACATTAACCTTTGATACGTTAAAAGTATTTGAGACACTTAAATCGTCCGGCTTTTCAGAGGAACAAGCAAAAGGCTTGTCTGATACGCTCAAGGTTGCACAGGAAACAGGGATCGAACGGTTTGCCACTAAAGAGGATGTATTTAAACTTGAAGTCAAAATAGAATCTGTAAAAGCAGAATTAAAAATAGATATAGAAAAATCAAAGTCCGAAACATTGAAGTGGATGTTCCTATTCTGGGCAGGGCAGTTAGTAGCCATGTTCACCTTATTTAAATTCTTTTTTAAGTAAACTACCTTACAAGACAATTTTATAAATCAATAAAGATTTAGCTTTCCTGTCTATAACTACTTGTAATGTATAGATGAATTAACAAATGTAAATAAAAAGGCCAGAGGAGTACTCTATATTAAAACCTCACTCCGGTTTTAAAACGTATGTCCCACGTGCAGAAGAAAGAGGATTCCTATTGCCATAACACAAAGTGACAGAATCAAATCAAGAACAGGCGACAGGATAAACCTCTCGGCACAAATCTGCTTTTCGATTTTCTTATACCGGATAAAACAAAATAAACTTAACACCACTCCCACTGCTATCAACAATTTGCCGATTGACGTAGAATAGTTTTTTATCTCTTGTATTGCTCCTGTCTTAATACCGGTTATATTCATAATATCTATTGATTTCAGTAAAAACAGGCCAAACTTCTCTATCACAAAGCCAAATGCCATGATGGACAGAGACGTTCGTATCCACGATAAAAACGTTCTCTCGTTTGAAAGATGCTGAAGGATATGGTCGAACTCGTTATTGTCTGGTTTGCACTCTGCCATAGTGTTATGAGTCTCCTTATAAAGATTTATAAAGATTATAAATTAAGACAGTACTGATAACCAGGCCTGCCGCGGTAAGAAAACACGTTAAATAGTTCGTAAGCGTGTATCGCCCTTGCTGTATCATTTTATTAACATTTCTATACCGTATGCCGGCTAAAAATATAACGGAGGTTCCCAGCACAAGTAAAATACTGCCTGCTGCTGATGAGGTAATAAGTATTCCGGAGAAAAATATAGACTTTCGTTGAGTTAAGGAGGAAAACGCATTCAGGCTTTCGACAAAAATAACAAATTTCTCACTGATTATCCCAAATACGACTATGGATATTCCTGTTTTAACCCACGACAGGAAATTTCTGTCCATCACCTGCCGTGCTCTTTCTATGAGTTTCTCCTGCTCTGTCAAACCTAATAATTATACCAAATTTTAAACCAAATATGCTAAAATCAAAGGAGTTCTATGGCACCGGAGTTCAAAGATAAGGTGTTGGGGCTTCTTGAGTTAAAGAGCCGTATCAACGCACTTAAAACCGATGGGAAAAAAATAGTGTTTACAAACGGTTGCTTTGACATCATTCACGTGGGACACACACGGTATTTAACTATGGCAAAGTCGCTTGGGGACATTCTCATAGTAGCCGTAAATTCCGATGATTCTGTTAGCAGACTAAAGCCGGGACGGCCTATAGTCAGTGAATATGAGCGTGCCGAGGTACTTGCCTCTCTCAGTATGGTTGACTATGTGGTGATTTTTAATGAGGATACCCCTTATGAGACAATTTGTGAGCTTTGTCCAGATGTGCTGGTTAAGGGCGGGGACTGGAAAAAACAAGATATTGTTGGTGCTGATATTGTGCCGGAGGTTCATAGTTTGCCTTTTGTTGATGGCAGATCCACTACGGAGATTATAAATAAAATACTAAGGATCTGTTCCTAAAGGGTTTATGCAACTTTGTCAGTAAAAGACCTGATTGAAAAAAGACTTGCCCCCTGCCTCACAACGCCAATGCCGCAGAGGATATACAATCTTAAGGGCTCTTTGCTGCCACTGCTGCTAGCTCATACAGATGAGCCTTTTATCGCAGTTACCGAAACTGAGGAGGAGGCTATTTCGGTGTTTGATGGGGTTGGGTATTTCTCAAAGCTTATGGGAAAACAACCCGCCATATACTTTCCGGAATCTCTTGATGCTGCCTCCAGCGGCAAACAGATTGAAATCCTGCTTAACGCAAAAAATGACTCATCATTTATCCTCACTCTGGCCTCATTTACTGCTCAGGTTGCCGATAAAACCGCAATCACCACACAGTCTATTGAGCTAAAAACCGGAGAGGAGTTTCCCCGTGAATATCTGAACGAAACCCTCACAGCGATGGGTTACAAAAGATCGGCGATGGTGGTTGATGAGGGTGAGTTTAGCGTAAGAAACTATATATTCGACATATACCCGCCGGGTAGAAAAAACCCCATACGTGTTGAGTTTTTTGGTGATGAGATAGACTCTGTCAGAGCCTTTGATGCCGACACCCAAAAGACAATAGAAAAGTTAGATAGTGAATCCATCCTGCCGCTAACTCAAAGCGGTGGCACTTGTTATCTGTTTGAATCGTTTGAGACAAAACGGTTGTTTTTCATAAATGATGCAAAGACAAAGGGGAAAGAGTTTATCGCTGACTTTAAAAATGCCCCACCTTGTACGATTCTCTCCGGCATTGCGGTTGACACTGAGGGAACAGATGCCAAAGCGCTAGCACTTAATGGGCTTGGGCTGCTATCGGAAGAACGAAAGAACATATCAGAGCTGCCTGCTGCAATAGCTGCAATCTCTGAAACCACACAAGTAATGCTGGTCTCCAAAACTGTTGCACAGTCGGAGCGCATTCGGGAGCTCTTTGCTGAAGTCTCTATGGATATACCCCTTGTCCCGGAACAAAAAGCATTTTCCGATTACGACGGAAATGTGTTTGTGGTAACGGGAGCGCTTAATGGAGGATTTTATCTGGATGGGCTTTTGGTGTTAACGGAGCTTGAGTTGTTTGGCGAGGTTAGAAGGCCTAAAAAATACAGGGGGTCAACAAAGGGTGAAATCCTAAGAACCGCAGATGATTTAAAGCCCGGTGACTACATAGTCCACAGTGAGCATGGAATAGGCCTGTTTGAGGGCCTGAGGCGAGAAACTGCCGAGGACTTTAACTATGACATGCTTGCCATCCAGTATGCTGACGGCGCAAGGCTCTACGTACCCGTCTATGGCATAGAGATGGTTAAAAAGTACCGCGCTTCAGAGGGCGTTGTCCCGCGGCTTGATAAACTTGGCGGTAAAACATGGGCTGCCGTAAAGCGCAAAGTCCGAAAAAACATAGAAGAGCTTGCCCAAAAACTCATTGCTCATTATGCTCAACGGGAAATCACACCGGCTTTTGCCGTAAGTGCGGACTCCCACCTGCACCAGGAGTTTGACACCTTTTTCCCCTACGAACCGACTGTGGACCAACTGAGCGCAACGGAGGAAATCAAGCGCAGTATGGAATCTGATAAACCTATGGACAGACTGCTTTGCGGCGACGTCGGGTACGGCAAGACCGAGGTAGCTATGCGCGCTGCTTTCAAGGCCGTCTTTGACAGCAAACAGGTGATGGTTCTGGTTCCTACGACAATCCTCTGTGAGCAACACTATATTACTTTTAAGGAGAGATTTGCCCCGTTTCCGGTCAGCGTTGACTATGTAAGCAGATTCAAGACTAAGGCAGAGATAGAGGGCGCACTGCTTCGGGCATCAAAGGGTGAGGTGGATATAATTATAGGCACTCAGGCGCTGCTTTCTAAAAAAGTAGATGTCCCAAACCTTGCGCTTTTGATTATAGATGAAGAGCACCGCTTTGGTGTGGCGCAGAAGGAAAAAATAAAGGAGCTAAAAAGAGGCGTTCATTGCCTTACACTTAGTGCTACCCCCATACCACGAACACTTCAGATGTCTCTTTCCGGCATATGGACAATGAGCACGATAGAGACTCCGCCTGAGGAAAGGCAAGCCGTGCGTACGTTTGTGATAAGTTTTGACAAAAACATAATAAAAGAGGCCATAGGCCGTGAACTTCACAGACACGGACAGGTGTTTTTTGTTCATAACCGGATAGGCGACATTGATAAGTATGCTGCAATGATAAAGACGTTGTTTCCGGATAACACTGTGGCAGTGGCACACGGGCAGATGCATGAGCGTGAACTTGAAGATAAGATGCTTAAGTTTATGAAGCATGATATAGACGTGCTGGTTTCAACTTCAATAATAGGCTCAGGAATTGATGTGCCATCGGCTAACACGATAATAGTAAACCGGGCAGATATGATGGGGCTAGCTGACCTGTACCAGTTAAGGGGACGCGTGGGGAGATCTAACGTAAGAGCGTATGCCTATCTAATCACTCCGGGTGAGGACTCGATGACAGGGGATGCTAAGAAGCGCTTGACGGCAATTCAGGAGTTAAGTTATCTTGGGGCGGGCCTGAGGCTTGCCATGAGGGATATGGAAATCCGCGGAGCCGGCAATCTGCTAGGCCCGCAGCAATCCGGCCACATATACGCACTTGGGTTTGACACCTACATGGAACTGCTTGAAGAGGAGGTGTCAAAGCAGCGGGGAACTTTTATAGAGCGAGAGTTTGAACCGACCGTGGATTTACGCATTCAGGCGCTGATACCGGAGGACTACATCGAGGATGTCGGGCTTAGGCTTAATTTTTACCGCAGAGTTGCCGCCGTTAAAGATGAGGATGCGTTGATTGCCCTGAAAGACGAGATGAGAGACAGGTTTGGTGCTGTTCCGGATGTGGTTGAAAATCTCCTGGGTGTAGTAAGAGTAAAGCAACTCTGCAAAGCGCTTAAGCTTGAATTAGTTAAGCGTTACGGTCAAAAAATAGTGGTAACCGCCTCAGAGGATGCTGGTTTTGTCGCTGAGGATTTGCTAACACTTAAGAAAGCAACGAGAAATAATATAAAACTCCTTCAGAGCGGATTTGAATTTTCCCCTGCTGATTTCAAAAAAGACGTTATAATTACAGAATTGACTGAGTTATTCAAAGCGCTTATAGAAATAAATAGAAAGGGAGAGACGAGCTCCGCCCGCAAAACAGATTAAGAAAAACAATACTTATTTAAAAGAATGTCTCAGCATACTCTTTTAGCCAGAGTTCAAAAAGAGGCACACGCATTTTTAACTTATCGCCGTCTTTTGCGATAAATCCGTGCTCAAGAAGCCGGGCTATGCTTACTTTGTCTGAGGGTGGGTTGCCTTTAATGATTTTAAGAACCGTTTCTTTATCGGAGTCCGTGCAGAATTGGCTCCAAAACACGCTCATCGCATGTGTTGAACGATCTATGCTTTTGGCTAATGCCTCATCGAGGTTTGCAAAGGTCATATTGCCGTTTAATGCCCTGTTAGCAATATCCACCATTTCGCTGCATATTGCCTGCAAAAGGGCAGGGTGCCCTTGTGTTATTTCATACATGTGATTGGCAAGTTCAGGCGGATATTTAAGGTTAAAGTCCTCAACCGGTTTGGTTATCAGTTTTATGGCCTCGTCATATTTGAGGTAGTCAACCTTGAGGGTTACTGTCTGTACAAAATATTCGTTCCAGTTGGGGTCTCTTAATTCGCTAAATAACCGTGTGCCTGCAAAGAGAAAAACCACATAGTTTTGACTTTGGGAAAAACTTCTCATTGCCCCAAGTAATTGAGCGCCTTGTTCCGGGTCTTTTGATATTAATTTATGTATATCTTCATATTCGTCAAAGGCAATCACCAGTTTATAATCTTTTTCTTTAGAGACGTGTTCAAGAAACTCTTTTAACTCACTACATGCCTTAAGCCATTGTTCCGGGGCTTTGTAATTATCCGGCGGCAAAGAAAGTTCTTTATTGATAGCACCTCTCAACTCAGAAAACCATCCGCTTACCGTATGTTCTATTAGTCCCTGCATATCAAACTTCACGATTTTAAATCTTGCACCAAGGCGTTCTGGTAGGAAGTTTAAGAGGCTCGTTTTACCAACCCTGCGCTGTCCTCTGATTAGAAACATGGGCATTGCGACTGCCGTCATAACTTTTGTTATAAATTCATCCTTAACATCATCACGTTCCATAAAAACCCGTGAATCACTTTTAGGGTTAAGTGCATCTCCTGACCTATAAACATTCGCCGTAATTGGCATAGCTGACTGAAGTTTTAATTTAAGACTCTCAAGTTCACCAATTGCAACATCTAACCATTTCTCTATAGCTGGCAGATAATACTTATTCCAAAGAGGCGATTCCCTTAAGGTTAAATCACGCAATTCCTTAAGTAAACGCATAAAATCCTCAAAAGACTTTTTCCTTATTCCAATATTATTTTCTTTTTGACTTGCTACAAGTTGGGCTTTTATTGCCTCGATTTTTGCAGTCCAATTTTGTGAAGGTAGAAATTTTTCTTGCTTAACTGCTATTTGAGGGATTATAAGCGCATCAGCCTTTAGTACATTTTTGTCCCATTGTCCTGCTGTTGCAGAATGTGAAATGTGCATAGCAAAAGAACGCTGTAAGGGGCGATATTCCAAAAGAAAATCAACAAACTCAAAAGCTGAATCAGGGTCTTCGTATGCTGATTCTGCAAGCCTTGATTTTAAAAACGGAATTGGCAGCCATATTATGCTATCGTTAATATATGGGTTTTGTTTAAGATTTACGCTCTGGAAAATGCTCAATAAATAAATGGGATACATGTAAATTCTAAAATACGATAAAAAGAAAAATAAACTAGCCTGTAAGCCTCCTTCCAAAGTACCTCCCAAACCTAACATTAAAAAAGCGACGAATAGACAACCACCCAAGCCACCCACTAAACCTATTTTAAAACCAGAAATTGACCCATCTATCAGATTCAAAATCATAAATAACACAATGCCACTTCCTATACCTAAGACTACACCTGTAGTCAAGGCACCTGTTAAAACTGGTACTAAACCACCTGAATAAGATATTAGAAAACCAATGATTAAATCAATAATCAAGCTAATAATCAAACCAGCACCTAAACTAACAACGAAAGTACCTGCTAAACCAAAAAACAAACCACTTAACAAACTATACGGTAAAACACGAAATCCATGTTTAAAAAATGAAAAAAACTTTTCAGTATAATTGTTAGCTTTATCCCATTTGAGAATTAAACTATCTGGAAATAATTCTTGATAATTATGAGGTAAATCTAAAATAATTGCTATAAAGATATAGAATGTAAACAAAATAATAGATAGTAGTATGATCAACAAATAGGTATTGAAAAACCATTTAACAGCATTTTTCCTATCGAGAGTTTTTGAAAATCTATCTAAAAGAAGCGGCTCAAAAAAAAGCCATTTCAAAAGCTCAAAACTGTTTTTTGGGACAGAGGGTTTATAAAAGGGAGAGGTTGTTTCCATTTATTAAGAATTGTCCATGTTAATTAGAGAATCTTCATTTAAACCAATTGCAAATTTGAGTAACTTCCTAAATAGTTTTCCATTTCTATCTAATTTAAACGTAGCCGCAATTGCATTTGCACGTTTTATCCATTTTAATAATGAATTAGCCACGGGTTTTTTCAAATTATTAAAATTTTTAGTAGTTCTGTCCAAACATTCATTAAAATTATCTTTTGTGACATTGTTTAGTTTTAAATCATCTTTTAACAGATTGAAAAAGCTATATGGTTTTTTATTATCAAAAATATAGCTTACAAGTTCTCCTTTAACATGGTTATCAATTTCGGGGTTATCCCGTTTTAATTCGTTTTCAATATGTGAATATGATAGCTCTGGTATAGGTGTAGGTTGGACATCAATATTAGAAGTGTGAGGCTCTCGTTTATTAATTAAAATACAGTGAATAAGGGGCATTGTCGAGCTTGTAAAGAACAAATTACAGTTGATATTGTGGTCATTCTTTATAGCATTTATATAGCCTAAGAATATGAGGTCATATTTTACGTCTGTTTTAAGGTTATTAAATATGGCGTCAAAATTATCGAGAAAAATAAAAATTCTGCCGTTATTAAGATTTGCCTCTTGAATAATTTCTAATATGCGTTTCTGGCGCTTTCCGTTCTTTACAGGTAGCTTGAGCTGATTACATAAATCAATAATAGACCCGTCATAGTTTTCTTTGTAGGGTTTCATGTTTATATGAGCGATTTTTGTATTACTTCTTGAAAGGGCAACTCCATTAACAGTGATGCCATTTTCTATAACTTTTATTAAATCCTCAATTAGGCGTGCTTTACCTGTTCCCTCATTTCCATGTACGTTAAAAGCTGCGCCAGTACTGATTTTTGTTAAAACCAACTCTGTAAATTCAGGTCTCAGACAATCTTTAAACTCATCCATCTCACTCTCCTCATTCCCCTTGCTGATACGTTCCTGTTGCTATGACGCCACATAATAGTACATTGAAAACATAATTGTCAAATGGTGTAGGCGTTTAATCAAAATGGAGAAGATGTCCGGTTTCGGCAATTGTGCGAAAGTGGTTTCGAAAAAGGGGGCTACTTAAGTTTTAGGTTTCATTCCACTGGTCTGCGCCTTAACGTTAGGCGTATCTATGACCAGTATGTAAACCTACGGTGATGGAATGAAAACAAAGCATTAAAACTAGAACTTCAAGCAACCCTCTGTGGAATGCTCACATTATCGTAAACCGCGAAATCACAATGTGTCTGTCCGCTTTATGAAACATACTGAAATTCGTCCGAAAATACCTTATGCGGCAGTTTGATGTCTTTTTCAGAAATAATTCCCCGCTTCATTTCCATAACTGAGGGGTTTTTAGACTCAAACTTGTCAATTAGATACTTTGCCGCATGGTCAGGGTTAATAATATCACCGCAGGTAAATATATCTACCGCAGCATAATTATATTCAGGCCATGTGTGAATAGAAAGATGTGACTCCGCAATTATAACCATTCCACTAATACCAAAGGGGTTAAACTCATGAAATGAAACGTCAACTATCGTTGCTTTAGCTGCTCTTGCGGCACCGACCAACGCATCGGTAACTTCTTTGAGGTCAATAATCCTGGTGGGATTGCACTCCCTTAATTCAATTAATAGATGTTTACCTAAAGCATGCAATTGCCTACCCTCCTGTTAACCTTAATTATAGATATACTATCCATTTGAACGTGTATAATAGCTTAATAAGATTATTTTGTCAACAACTATTTTGATGTCCTCAGATTTTTTTTATGTCTTGGGTGTTATTCCCCGCCGCTTGCGGCGGGGTGCGGTATTTACACTTTATAGTAATAGACTTTAAGAGTTTGGCGCCCAAAATCAATGGCCTCATCTTCTGAATCAAAAAACACGTCTATCATCTTACCTTTGATTTTGCTGCCCGTGTCCTCGGCTATGCGCCAGCCTACTCCTTCTATGTAAACCAGCGAACCGATAGGAATAATTGTGGGATCAACTGCCACTGTTCTATACCTGTGAGGTGTTGTGCCGCTTTTTGTCAGATGATTGCGGCTCCACTTGCCCGTACTCCTAAGAGATACATCATAGGCGGTTACTTCAAACTCTCCCTTCTCTAAATCCGTAAGAAACTCTGACTCTAAAACATTTACCTTTCTCGATAGCTGCTCATTTTTTTCCTTTAAATGTGACACCGTGTCAAAGTAGTGCATACCAACCAAAAATAGCACTATCGCCATTATCCCTGCAGACAACGAAAAACAAGTCAGTCTTATTTGCATAACTTTTTACCTCCTTTTTGTAACTACACACACAATTTCGCGTATAATCACATAACTTAAAGCGCACTTTCATTGTTTTAGTGATTTTGAAATCTTTGCTTATTGCAGTTACTAATATAATTGCAATATTCATGCCAGTTTGTTAATAATCCGATAGATAATCTGTAAATCTATATTTTGCTAATATTTCTACGTTAAACGCTTAAGAAAAAGCAGTCAAATTAGAGGCTTTTTTGCAACAGTTGTGTAACCCGTGTAAAATAAGGATAAGCCAGCTTTATGAAAGGCTGTAACAAGCAAATCCGGCTAATACAGGAAATCGCGTTGTGTAGCTTTTTTGCAACACAAAGGTCATCACAAATGATAAAATCGCTGTTTCAAAAAATCAAACGGGATTTTTATTTTTTTTTACAGTATTTGGTTGACATATCGGTATATTTTATTTTACAATCTGAAGTAATCATTAAAATTTAAGGTGGAACGTATAATGAAAACCAGATATGTTACAAAAGACGAGGCAGATAGAAGGTGGTTTGTGGTTGATGCCGAAGGCAGGATACTTGGCAGAATGGCAGCAAAAATCGCCGTATATTTAAGGGGCAAGCATAAGCCCTCCTTTACGCCAAATGCAGACACCGGTGACTTTGTTGTTGTGGTTAACGCTGAAAAGGTAAAACTGACTGGCGATAAGTTAAACGATAAGATTTATTATCACCACAGCGGCTACATCGGGGGCATTAAGGCTGAGGCCGCTAAAGACCGTATAAAGAGACAGCCTGAGGCCATGCTTAAAGACGCTGTGTGGGGAATGCTGCCCAAGAACAGACTTGGCCGCGCTCTTATAAAAAAACTGAAGGTTTACGCCGGAAAAGAACATCCGCATTCCGCACAGAAACCGGAACTATTAAACTTATAGCCTGAAGGAGACACTAAAGATGGCAGATATAAAGTATGCGGCTACGGGAAAGAGAAAAACCTCCGTGGCACGTGTCGTTTTAAAGAAAGGATCCGGTGATATTACCGTTAACTCAAGAACTTTTGAAAATTATTTCACAAGAGAAACTCTCAGGATGATAATCAAACAGCCGCTTGAAATATCCGGCATGATCGGCAAATACGATGTGATGGCAAAGGTTACCGGTGGCGGCCCGGCAGGACAGGCTGGTGCGGTAAGACACGGCATTACAATAGCCCTCATTAAATCGGACTCTGATTTACGCCCTAAACTTAAAAAAGAAGGGCTTGTTACAAGAGACCCCAGAGAGAAGGAAAGAAAGAAGTACGGTCAGAAGGGCGCAAGAAAACGCTTCCAGTTCTCTAAGAGATAATGGGTGGGAAAATACGTGCTGTAATCTGTGGCGCTAGTGGTTATACTGGTGCGGAACTTCTACGGATTCTCAGCAGGCATCTACATGTTAAGGTAGTTGCAGCAACATCAGAACGGTCGGCAAATAAGCCTGTTACAGGCTTATTTCCGCACTTAATACAGTTTGCTGGTTTAGTCTTACAATCCCTCGATGTCAAAGCGCTTGCAGACAAAGGCGATGTGTTTTTTATGGCTTTGCCTCACGGAGCCTCTCAGCAGGCTGTTAATTCATTATTTGATGCTGGTAAAAAAGTCATTGATTTGTCGGCTGATTTCAGACTTAGAAACCCTGATGTTTATGAAAAATGGTATAAAGAAAAGCATAGCTATCACACTGCCCTTTCATCTGCTGTGTACGGACTACCTGAGCTTTACAGAGAATCCATAAAGGGGGCATCACTGGTTGCCAATCCAGGGTGTTATCCCACATCGGCAATTTTGGCGCTCTACCCGGCGCTTAAACAAAACATTGTCAACACTGCGGATATCGTGGTTGATTCAAAATCGGGAGTTTCAGGGGCTGGTCGAAAAGCCGACCTTGCAATTTCCTTTTGTGAGGTAAATAATGGGTTTAAAGCCTATGGCGTAAGCACTCACAGACACACGCCGGAGATAGAGCAGGAACTATCGGCTATTGACAAAACTGATATAAAAATAAGCTTTACTCCGCATCTTATCCCTGTAAATCGCGGAATGTTGAGCACTGTGTATGCCAAGCTTAAAACGGATATCTCAATAGATGAGGTAATCACTATTTATAATAACGCATATAAAGATGAGCCTTTTGTAAAAGTGCTGCCTCAGGGAATGTTTCCCGATACCCGGTATGTTGCCGGCACAAATTACTGCCACATTGGGCTTTCCATAAACCACAACAATACGCTGATTGTAGTCTCTGCCATTGACAACCTGATCAAAGGAGCATCAGGACAGGCAGTTCAAAACATGAATCTCATGTTTGGCTTTAAGGAAACAGACGCTCTCGATACTCTTTCACCGGCTATACCATAAATTCATTCCCGTTGCCAATTTTAATGCAAAGGATGGGTTTCCGGCAAAGTGTAGGTGTACATAGCTTGCAAGCGTATGCTTTACGAAAAACCCTGCTGCTCCCTCAGTGTTTTCATAAATATTTTCAATAGATGAGGAGTTTTCATAAATATCTGAGTAATGAAACTCATGGCCTCTCAAAATATCCCCCTTGTGTCCAATTATTGTGTCCTCAGTAAGTTTCACCTCTCTATAGCCAAGACGCGATAACTTTGGCCTCATCTCACACTTAACAGGCAACACACCACACATCGGATAAAAACTCCCGTCTGTAGTCTTTATCCCATCGGAAATATACATAAGCCCGCCGCATTCGGCGTACACAACCCCGCCACTTTCTGAAAACTCCCGTATCCGATTTCTAAGGTATTCGTTTTTGGAAAGTGCCTCACTGTAAAGCTCCGGATACCCGCCGCCAAAATAAATCCCACAGGTTCCCTCCGGCAGTTCCTTGTCGCTTATCGGACTAAAAAATACTGTCTCTATCCCAAATGAACGCAAAAGCTCAAGATTGTCCTCATAGTAAAAACAAAACGCCGCGTCACGTGCTACTGCAAGGCGCAGCTTGTGGTTATGTAATGGCAAATTCTTGTTATCATTTATCAATGACGGCACGGGTTCAATGCTGGTTTTAGCCAAAATCTTATCTATATCCACAGTGTCTTTTACTAATGACACAAGATTGTTAATAAAATCCGAACCGATAATTGAATCCTCTGCCGTAAAAAGCCCCAAATGACGCTCAGGTATTTTGATGTCAGCGCTTGCTGCAATAAACCCAAACACTTCTGACTTACAGTTGGATTCCACAGCAGCCTTCAGTCTTTCAAAATGTGTGCGGCTTCCAACCCTGTTTAAGATCACTCCGGCAACAGCCACATCCTTGTCAAATGCCTCTATGCCTGATAAAACGGCAGAAACGGTCTCAGCCATTCCCTTGCAATCCAGCACAACAATAACCGGTATGCCTAAAAATTTTGCAAGGTTTGCTGATGACCTCTCTTTGCCGTCAAAAAGCCCCATCACCCCTTCCACTATTGATACATCGGAAAGAGCAGTATACTTATTAAACACAGCCTGTACAAAAGTATCCCCGCACATCCACCTGTCCAGATTCCTTGAGTGAAGGCCTGTAACGGCTCTGTGAAGACCGGGGTCTATGAAGTCAGGGCCTGCCTTAAAGGGAGCAACTGTCAGTCCATGATGCTTAAAGAGAGCCATAAGGGCAAGTGAAACCGTGGTTTTACCTGCTCCGCTTTGTATGGCGGAGATTATAAAGGCGTTTTTCACTTTTGTAATTAATACCGAGTTACTTTCAAACCAATAATAATTATAAATTTTTTAATCTTTTCGTATGTTGTGCGGGCGGAGCTCGCCTCCCCTAAGGGGATTCCCCTGTAAGACTTTTTAACCGGCAAAATGCCGGTTAAAAAATTCTTTACCTAACAAACAAAACACTAAATAAAACCCAGTAGCCAAAAAACCGAGGGGTCACGGGGAAATCATTTCCCCGTGCGGAGGGGGTATAAGGGGGAGGCAGTGCCTCCTCCTTAAATATTTCCCTTTATTTAACAAAAGTAATTAGCGACGGATCATAGCCCGCCGGACTTTCAAACCCAAGCAGATTGCACAGTGTGGCTGCTGAGTTACTAAGCCCGGGTTTATCTACTTTAGAAAGTTTATACTCGCCAGCAAAGCCCTGATCGTATATGATAAACGGCACAGGGTTTAGCGTGTGTGAGGTCTTAACCGTTCTCTTACCCTTTTTAATTGAAATCATTTCGTCTGAATTCCCATGATCTGCCGTTACAATCGCTATACCGCCAAGAGAGCTGACTACATCAAGGAGTTTCCCGACACATTCATCAACCGTTTCAACCGCTGTGATTGCAGCCTCCATTACACCAGTGTGTCCAACCATATCGCCATTAGCAAAGTTAAGCCTCACAAAACGATACTTGCCGGACTTAAGAGCTTCAGTGACTGCTTCAGTTATCTCATACGCTTTCATCTTAGGAGCCTTATCAAAGGTTAATTTATCGGATGGAATTTCCATGTATTTTTCAAGTTTTTCGTCTATATACCCGGAGCGGTTACCGTTCCAAAAATATGTCACATGGCCATATTTCTGAGTCTCAGATATTGCAAACATCGGGATGCTCTCCTTAGCAAGATACTCACACACAGTTTTATCTATCTGAGGCGGAACGACCAGATAATTTTTGGGTACCTTTGCGTCCGAGTCGTACTCCATCATACCGGCATAAAATACATCGGGAAAACGCCCTCGCTCAAACTTATCAAACTCCGGGCCTGAATCAAATGTCTTAGAGATTTCTATTGCCCTGTCTCCCCTGAAATTGAAAAATATTACAGAGTCCCCGTCCTCCATGCGTCCAACAGGATTACCTGCGTCATCAACCACGACAAAGGCGTCCATGTTCTGGTCGTCAATGTCTTTTGCGTAAGAAGCGTTAACGTACTCGGTACAGGACTTACAAGGAGTTCCGATGCCGTTTACATGAGCATCCCAGCCCCGTTTTACAATCCGCCAGTCGGCTTCATACCTGTCCATGGTGACGTTCATTCGTCCGCCTCCGGAGGCTATGACGTAGTGAAATCCGCGTTCATCCCGGATTTTTTTCAGCGCCTCCTCAAGAGGGGTGACGTATTCAAGTGCGGTTCTTGGCCCCACATCGCGACCGTCTAAAAGCGGGTGCACCCGCACTTTTTTGACTCCCACCTCGGCAAGTTTATTAATCATTGCGTATAAATGGCTGATATTTGAGTGGACGTTAGCATCTGAAAAGAGGCCTATAAAGTGAACAGCGCCGCCGTTTTTGCCGCGTTCTGCGATTTTTTGCCAAAGCTTACCGCTAAACACGGCTCCAGTGGCAAAGTCTTCATTTACTCGTTTTGCTCCCTGAGCAAACACACGGCCTGCACCGAAGGCGTTATGCCCGACCTCGCTGTTACCCATATCCTCATCCGAGGGTAGCCCCACGGCCTCACCGTGTGCACGAATCGAGGTAAAGAACTCACTCTTAAACAGTTTATCCAAAGTCGGCGTTTTTGCTAAAAACACCGCATTGGTTTCATCCTCTTTACCAAGTCCCACACCATCCATGATTATCATAAGAAGCGGGCCCTTT
This sequence comes from Nitrospirota bacterium, assembly GCA_015233895.1. Lineage (NCBI taxonomy): Bacteria > Pseudomonadati > Nitrospirota > Nitrospirota bacterium. The sequence goes on from JADFXG010000010.1 coordinate 62,940, forward strand.
CGTCCGGCAAAACCCTTTAGTTTTTTTAATCTCTCCATGTTTATTACTATCCTCCTAATTTATTCGCATCTCTCTCAGTAGTTGAGATTATATAACAATTGCAGGCTAATTATAAATAGCTTTTTAACAGCATAAAAAATTTGAGAAAAAATTTCATTTAGTGTTAGTATAAAAAATGCAAACCGGGAGATTATAGGGATGGCAAGCGGCAGAATTTTTGTTGTTGACGATGAGGTAATAATATCTCAGGATATAACTGTAACCCTTAAGAAACTTGGGTATGATGTTGTTGGATCAGCCTCCACAGGGCAGGATGCTATAGATAAAGTATTAGAGTTAAAGCCGGATTTAATTCTTATGGACATACAGCTCATCGGAGATATTGACGGCATAGAGGCAGCAAGAGAAATTCATAACTATTACGACATCCCTGTAATATTTGTAAGCTCCTACTCAGATGATCAATTATTAAAGAGAGCAAAAGTGACAGGACCCTTTGGCTACATCCTGAAACCATTTGATGACAGGTCACTGTATGCCTCAATAGAGATGACTCTCTTTAAACATGGCATGGAAAAAAAGCTGAAGGAAAATTCCGAACGCTATGCGATGGCTTCAAGTGCCGGAGGGATTGGGATATGGGACTGGGATATTGAGTCCGGTGATGTGTTTATAGATACCAACCTGAAAAGAATGGCTGGTTACAATGAAGATGAAATAGAAAACTCTATGAGCGCTTTCTATAGCTTGATTAGTGTGGATGATACGATTTATTTTAAAACTGAATTACAAAAGGCAATAAGCCAGTGTATGTCAAATTTTGAAATCACGCACAAGTTAAAGCATAAAGACGGCACAGTCTTGTCAATGCTTGCAAGAGGTAAAGTATATTGCGGCAAGAGGGGCAAACCAACGAGGGTTATGTGTGCCGACATGGATATATCAAGGCTTACCGCCATAGAGAAAACGCTTAAGAAAACCGTCATAAAAGAGATAAAACAGAAAGAGTTTTTTAAAGCCATGTTTGAAAAAAACATAGCCGGTATAATCATCACAGAGATAAATGGTAGAATTACAAATTCCAATAAAACGTTTCAAAAAATGCTTGGCTATAAAGCAGGGGATATTGCCGGGCGCTTCGTTTATGATTTGACCCACCCTGAGGATATTGAAACGGCAAAGAACTTTTTTAATGAAATTCTTGTAGGCAACAGAAATCATTTCACGATGGAGGCGCGTTATTTGAGGAAAACCGGAGGGTACTGCTGGGGACAGATAACAGTGTCTCTGATTTACGGAGTGGAGAGCTCTCCTGCTAATCTCTTGTATATAGTTGAAGACATTCAGAGAAAGAAAGATTTAGAGGAGCAGTTTCAGAAAAAAACAAAGGAAATTAATCTCATCTTAGACTCAATACCTGCCTGTATATGGGTCTTAGACAGTGCCGGTTTGATAGTTAACGCAAACAGATATGCCGTTGAAAGTTCCGGTTCAACGCTGGATGAACTTAAGAGTACACCATTTTCAGAGGTTTTTACGGATATTGAAAGTTCAGAAATTTTTGATTTAATTGAATCTGGAAAACCACAAACTAATTTAACTCTTGGGAGAATGATGCCATCTGGCGAAACGAAGCACTTTCGCATGGATGCTATTCCCTATACGGATTCCGGAAACGGTATTTCAGGTGTGGTTGTATATGCGTATCCGGTTACAGAAACAACACAGAACGTTGCTGACGATACGACGATCACGTAGGCAGTGATAGCTGCTTATAGACACAAATAGCTCAAAAAGTATACCTTTGTAATTACTTCGCTATCCCGTAAAGATTCTATCCGCAGATTGCGCAGATTATCGCAGATTTTTTCATCTGCGTCTATCTGCGTCATCTGTGGATTACTCCTTACTTATATAAACTTACTTGGTTTTCTTAATGTAGAGTTCCCAATGGCCCTTATCTTCTACCTTAACGGAGTCAAAGCCAAAACCCTGTTTTTCTGCGTATTTTGGAATAGAGTCCTCGGCTGATGCCGGGGCATCGCACAGAACTTTAAGAAGTGTGTCTTTTTCCATCTTTTCGAGTTTTTTCTTTGTTAACACTAAAGGATATGGACAAACCCTGCCTAACACATCCAGTACCTCTGTGGGTTCCTCAGCTTTTAAATCACCCATATAATTTTACCTCCAAAAGCAATATTTTTTTAAAAATACATTAAGTGTACAGACGACTCTATTTCAGCCATTATCTCACTAAAGGGAACAATCTGGCTCATCATGTCTGCACCAAAGTCCTCAGCATCCATAATCAGGTCTGCCTCTGCTATGCCAAGCCTCTTGACATCCTCCTCACAAATCAACACTTTAATATCGGTAAGGAGTGCGTTTTTTATGTGGGATTCCATAGTTGAAACACCATAAGCCTCTGCGTTTTGGTTCCTCAAACAGTTTAAAACGCCGTTGCCGACAAAGGCCAGTACGGGCTCCACGTTTTCGTCCTCCTCAAGGTGTATTTCTACAGTCTGGCTTGCTATGCAGTGAGTCAGTGCCAGTCTTGAACTTTCTCCCTTATACGGTAACTTATCAACAACGAAAGCTATCTTTTTAATAGCCATAGCTTACTCACCTCCTATGTGAAGCACCCGGTCGGCTCCAAAACAACTGGCTAAATACCAATCCATGCTTTTTCTGCCAAAGCTGTCTATGAAGTCCTCTTTGTGATACCCTCTTGCCTCAGCACAGGCCTCACAGGCTACAACAGTCATCCCGCCTGCCACCAAATCAGTCATGGTTTTTTCAAGCGATGAGTAATCCTTAAAAGAACGCTGCCCTTTCTTTGCAAGCATGGTGCCGTTACCGGAAAGCCACATATCAACATCATGGCCTTTTTTTCTTGCGGCCTCGGCAAGCTTCACGGCAAAATCCAGCGTCATAGACCCCACAAGGGATGAAAAACATCCTATTGTTAATTTGCTCATCTTTTTCTGTTCCCCCTTATAGCCATATTAATTTTTCAAAATTGTTAAAAATCAAATCCACGACTCCGCCGTAATCCACCACTGTTACTCTCTTGTCCACCTTTGACGGATCAAACCCCCTTACCAGCAAATCCTCCGAAAGAGCATACACTTTCGTACCTTTTCCAAGAACCGGCGACGCCTGGCCGTTTTCATTGACCACTGCATTGTAAACGCCGTTTTGCACTAACACTATTCCCAGAAAATCCGCTTTCAGCCTTTCGAGGGTATCGTTTGTTGTGCCGTATTCACTTACAAATACTCCTAACTTCATAAATACACCCCCCTTATGTTTCAGTTTTATTTAATTACCTGAGTTCTTCCAAACAACCCTGTAATTAAAACAATTAAAACATAAAATTGTCAACACTAATACTCAAAAAATGTTTACTCAAAATAAAATTGTTCAAAAAAAGTATCCGTTTTTTCTCGGTAAGAAGCCGTATACTGTTCTGAAATATCATCCAGAGTCTCTAAGTAATATCCAGAGCTTACAGAATTCTATAGGTGTTTTCGTATCAGATTTGAATTTATACAGGATTGAGGATATTAATTAACAAAAAAGAAATGACTTTGGTCACCGAAACGGGGTTTAAGTTTGATATTTTTTTAAAATTAGTTGTTTTTTATTGTGATTTTTATAACTATTAATTTAATATATGGGCGTGGATGAATTATTTGGGGATATGAAATCCGAGGCTGCCAAAAGGATAGAAGAACTTAGTGAAAACTATGCTAAGCAAACCATAATAAACGAGCTCCTTGGTCTTCTAATGAAAAACATGACCCTTAAGGAGCAGCTAACCGAAACCTTATCCCTTATACTGAAAGCACCAGCACTCAATGTACAGTCCAAGGGCGCTATCTTTCTGTGTGACGACAACAAGCGCCAGATGCAGATGTATATAAGTAAAAATCTTGCACCTCAGCTTCTGGAAAAGTGCGCCACTATAGACTTCGGCTATTGCCTGTGTGGCAGGGCAGCAGTGGACAAAAAAATAATACATGCCCACTGTGTAGATGACCGCCACGATATACATTTCGACGGGATGCCCGAGCACGGCCACTATAACGTGCCGGTGCTATTTGAAGGCCATGTAATAGCAGTCATAGTCCTCTATATCGAACATGGATGTAAGCGGGACAACAACGAGGAGGAATTCCTCTACGCCATAGCAAACATCGTAGGCGGACTTATCAGACACAAGCAGACCGAGGATGAACTTATACAGGCCAAAGAGGCGGCAGATGCGGCAAACGTTGCCAAAAGCCAGTTTCTGGCAAACATGAGCCATGAACTGCGCACTCCTCTGAATGCCATAATCGGTTACAGCGACATGCTTGTCGAGATTGCCAGCGAAGAGGGGCACGAGGCGCTCAGAATGGATTTGCTCAAAATAAACACTGCCGGCAAACACCTCCTGTCCCTTATCAACGACATCCTCGATATATCGAAGATCGAAGCAGGGAAGATGGAACTGTACATGGAGGAGTTCTATATAGAAAAAATGATAAAGGATGTTTCGTCCACCATCGCGCCTTTAATGGACAAGAGAAAAAACACCCTCGAAATACACTGTGAAAAACATATTGGCGCAATGTATGCCGACCTTACGAGGGTCAGGCAAATTCTGTTTAATCTCCTGAGCAACGCCTGTAAATTCACCGAAAAAGGCCTTATCACGTTAAGTGCTGCTAAGAAGATGATAGACGGCGTTAGCTACATGAGCTTTTATGTCTCCGATACCGGTATTGAGACCGTTGCAAAATTCCCAAAATGTGGGAAAAGTATTTCCCAATTAATACCGAGTAGCAGCCTAAAATATAATAATGATGAGATTACCACGTCGCTATCGCTCCTCGTAATGACGGATAGGTACGCCCACGCACAGCCCACGCCGTCATTGCGAACCCCCGCAGGGGGTGTGGCAATCTCATCCTTTTTCTATAACATTTTGTTATATTTTTGAACTCAACTTTGGTGTTATAATATTTTTGCAACGGTCTCGGTATTGGTATGACTTCGGAGCAGATGTCTAAAATCTTTCAGGTTTTTACACAGGCTGATGCCTCAACAACGCGCAAGTTTGGTGGCTCAGGCCTTGGCCTTGCCATTACTAAGAGCTTCTGCAGTATGATGGGAGGCATGATAAGCGTAGAGAGCAAGCAAGGTGAAGGCACCGTGTTTAAAGTGTTGCTACCGACTACTCAAATAGTAAAAGTAAAACAACCGCCTCCACAAGAGCCGCAACGGCAAGTACACGATACTTGCGAGCCAAGTGTTTTAGTTGTGGATGACGACCCCGCTGTGAGCGATCTTCTGGAGAGGATGCTCACAAAGGAGGGGTTTAGGGTCTATACGGCTCTGGATGCTAAGACGGCGGTGCAGATGGCAGTGGATTTGAAACCCGACGTAATAACGCTTGACGTGATGATGCCGGGCAAGGATGGGTGGGCAGTACTGGAGGCAGTCAGAAGCGACCCTTGCGTGTCGGAGATTCCGGTTGTCATGATCTCGATGATTGACGAAAGGCAGATGGCCTTTGCTCTTGGGGCATCGGAGTATATCATAAAGCCTGTGGACAAAAAATGCCTCACCTCGATTCTTGCTAAATATAAAAAGATTCAACGCCCCAATCTTGCCTTGATAGTGGAGGACGACAAAAACGCAAGCCATCTCCTTTGCAGGATAATAAAGAGGCTTGGCTGGGAGGCGGATGAGGCGGAAAACGGAACCGAAGCCTTGAGGATACTTTCTTTGAGGATACCCGATATAATAATACTCGATCTGATGATGCCACAGATGGATGGGTTCCAGTTTATCGGAGAACTAAGAAAATCGAGACAATACTCCACTATCCCTATTGTAGTAAACACTGCCAAGGAGTTGACCATGGAGGATAAAATAGAGCTTGGCGGTAATATCGAAAGGATAATCCAAAAAGGTGGTGTATCAACAGGGGAGTTGACAGATATAATAAAGGGACTGCTTAGAAATAAAAGGGGAGGGACGAATGAAGATACTTCTGGTGGAAGACGATGAGACAAACTATGACATGCTCTCCAGACGCCTCATCAGGGTGGGCTTTGATGTAATTGGCGCCTCTGACGGTATCGAGGGGATAAACAAGGCTCAACAGGGGAATCCGGATATAATACTTATGGATATAAGCCTTCCTGTCATGGATGGTTTCGAGGCAACGAGGATATTAAAAAAAGACCCGGCTTTGAAAAATATTCCCGTCATAGCCCTTACCGCTCACGCAATGACAAAGGACAGAGTGGATGCAATCAATGCCGGCTGCAACGACTATGACACCAAACCAGTCGATTTCCAAAGGCTTTTAACGAAGATATCCGCCCTGACAGAGAAAAGCCGGGGGATTTGACCTTGTATCGCCAAAAGAGGCACGAGCTTTTAACTCCATTAAACCACATTATAGGATATGCTGAGATGCTCATAGATGACGCCGCCACAAACGGCACCAATCCACTGCACATCGAGGAGTTTAAGACCGTTCAGGAGCTTGGCATTCAGCTGCTGGAGACTGTAAACGAGCTGTTTCCAGGACATAATTATGACACCGCACTGGTGGATATTAAGAAGGTTGATCTGTTGTTTATCATACCGATTCAGATTTATATATTGTGCGAAACACAGGCCAGACTCAGCGGCATAGACTGCCAGACAAAGGATATAAAGACGATACAGAGCGCTATCGGGCGGTTCCTTAGCCTTGCCAGCGATGCAAAGATGACACAATCTTTTAAGGGCAGCAGTATTGGAGAGTCCACGCTGTCTCTCGTAGAGACGTATCTGTCACGAATAAACACCTCCGCGTTGTCAAACAACGTAGTGCAGCAGGAGGGAGTTGGCAAAAGCAGAATTCTTGTAGTCGATGACAATCGCTTAAACAGGGAAATCATCCAAAGGCGGTTGAGCAAGCTTAGCCTTGGTTCCGACTCCGCAGTCGATGGCGAGGAGGCGCTAATTCGGCTGACGAAAGACAAATATGACCTCATACTGCTCGATATAAACATGCCAGGCATAAACGGCTATGAAGTTTTGAGCCGTTTGAAATCCAACCCGGCGCTATGCGATATTCCCGTTATCATGCTCTCTGCCATGACAGATACCGAAAACGTCGTCAAGGCCATCGAGATGGGAGCGGAGGATTTTATCCCAAAACCATTCGAGTACGTGATTCTAAAGGCACGCATAATGTCTTTGCTTGTGCGTAAGTCGCTTCAAGACCAAAAAGAGGCCTACAAGAAACAACTTGAACAGATAAATCTCAATTTGGAGGATAGGGTAAGGACTCAGGTAAAGGAGCTTTCCAGCTCTCATCTGGCAATGATATTTGCACTGTCAAAGCTCGCCGAATCGCGTGATCAAGAGACAGGGGAGCATCTGGAGCGCGTAAAATCCTATTGTGATATGATTGCCAGGACTCTCAGTGTCTATGCCCAATACGACAAGATAATTGATGCAGACTTTATCGAAACGCTTGCTGAGGCAAGCCAGTTGCATGATATAGGAAAAGTGGGAATCCCCGACAGCATACTTCTAAAACCGGGGAAGCTCACTGCCGAGGAGTTCGGGATTATGAAGACACATACCACGATAGGGGCACAAACGCTGCGTAACGTCGAGCTCAAGCATGGTGGCAACCAGCTTGTAAGGATGGGAATAGAGGTAACCGAAAACCACCATGAAAGGTATGATGGCAAGGGCTATCCAAACGCTCTGGCTGGTGAGCAAATCCCGCTTTCAGCCCGGATACTTGCACTGTGCGATGTGTATGACGCACTGCGCAGCAAGCGATGTTACAAATTGCCAATGACGCATCTGGAGACGGCAGGTATTATAATAGCCGAGAGGGGGCAGCAGTTTTCCCCCGAAGTAATAGATGCCTTTATCGAATGTCATGAAGAGTTAGATAAAATATGGGTACAACTACACGGTTAGGGTAAAACAGACATAACCGCCAGCACCAATACTGCTTTGCCTATGCTATAAAACATACTCTCTTGTGTATCATTTTCCTTGAGTCCGTCCCTGCCGCTTGATTATAAACTTCCGGCAAGTTTTACAGAGTTTAGTTATTAGTTTGATTTAATGAGTAATTACCCCTGTCTTCATAATATTTTCTACCAATTGTGTCCACAGGTTCAATATTATAAAACTGTTTTTTAATCAGACCGGCTTCTTTCATCTTTTTAAAAAAGTCCTGCATTTTTTTTAACTCGGAGTTTTTCGAAAAGTCAGAGTTATTATCTTCTAATATTTTTCTTATTTTATCTGATGTATCCATATCCCTTCCTCTTAAAAAAAGTATTTAGAATGCATAAATAAAGGCACCTTAGCTCTAATTATATACTCACAGATGAAATCATTATAATCTCTTATGAGTGTCTTTAATTCTATTTTGTTAGAATAATCTTCTATTTCTAACTTTAAGACATCTCTCAAGGTTTTAATTCCGATAAATCTCCCGTGAGAATGCCATAATTTATTATCACCCAGTAACTTTGCAATTTCTTCTGCTCTCTCTTGCTTTTCTTTTTTTGTAACTTCCTTCCCCTTTTTCGATTGAGTTGTTTTGTGTATTTTCCAATCGCTGAATTTATACTTTACTAACCATTCTTTTAAGAGGGTAACGGTTAAATCTCTCGCTTGTTCATATTTTCTCAGAAGAGCCAAATCCATGTTCTGTAAAATCACAAATTCGGCAGATGTTAAAGTGTTTTGTTTTGATTTTTCAACTAATTCATTTGCCTTATCTAAGTAACCAAGTGCAGGGACAAAGGTGTTATTAATGTATACTTGTGGGTCTATAGGGCCTAAAGATGAGGAATAATCCATGTAAATTTTATCGCCGGACATACAAAAAATTGTTCCTGCAGATAGAGCATGGTCTGGAATTATAAAAAATATTTCCTGATAATGATGACGTATAATTTCGACCATTTTTTCTACAGTCTCTACACTGCCACCATTGGTATTAAGCATAATAGTTAATCTATTTTTACTATTGTTGTCGGATTTTAATTGTTCTATAAAATCCCTGAATGCTTTTAAATAACCAGGGTTAATGTCCCCATAATAAAAAACCGCGTCAGAACCAAAGTGTTCAGATAACTTTTCTAAACGCTCATCCAAAACCGTTTTAATAGTATGGTCAAAATTTTTCAAGTGGTTCGTCCTTTAATTATCTTAACTTAATTTTGTACGTGTGTCAATTATGTAATAGCATTTAATAGCTTTTAACAACCGATAAAATCAAATAAAACCTTGTTGAACTCATCCGGGGTCTCCACCATGGGGCTGTGGCCGCAGTTGGGAATGGTTACAAAACTGCAATTTTTAATGGCTTCAGCTGTTTTCATGCTCCCTTTCATTGTTACAAATCTGTCCAGATGTCCTTGTATAAACAGGGTTGGAGAGTTTATCATACCAATCCTGTCTGACCAGTCGGCATCAAACATGGCCTTAGAGTGGCTAATGTAGGTATTATCCGAAATTGCTTTTGCCTGTGTTACGATTTCCTCAAAAAAATCCTCATCTTTAAGTTTTGGCATCACATTTTTGATTGATTTTCTAAATACCTGCTCGCGTTTCCTTAACTGTCTGAGATTGTCCTCTCCATAACTATAAAATGCCTTAAACCCATGCATCGGTATGGAATTTACCAGCACCAGTTTTTCCACACGCTCCGGATAATTTATAGCCATCAGCTGGGCTATGCCGCCTCCCATCGAATGCCCTACAAGAGTTACCCGCTCTAAGCCCTCTGTTTTCAGGAAATTGTTAATAAGCAAGGCTAAATACTCAAGTGTTATCACAGCTTCAGTCTCTTTGGTTTTGCCACATCCGGGAAGATCCACTGCGTAACCCTCACATGGCGCTTTAATCTCTGACAGGGTCTTTTTCCACCATAGCGAAGAGGCAAGGTTTCCGTGTATAAATACAATTTTTTTGTCCCCTGAGCCAGCCTTTATAAAATGCAGGTCAGCCATGCGGAAAGTTATGGGACAGTTACTACCAGGTTATCTATCAAGCGGGTGGAGCCGATTTTCACAGCGATAGCAAGATCAACCGGTTTTCCGCTGTAAGACGCTACATGTAGCTCTGAAATATCATCCAGCGTCTCTGAGTCATATACAGAGCTATACTGAATTTCACTAATGTGTGCAGAGGATGTTAGCACCTGGTGCATAAATGTAGCAGCATCTTTGAATTTAACCAGCCGCTTTTCACTTATCAGTGACCCGGCTTCACGCAGCGCCCTGTAAAGTAAGGGGGCATCTTGTCTTTGTTCAGAGGTCAGATACGTGTTCCTTGAGCTCATTGCAAGACCGTCCTGTTCTCTTACAGTTTCACAAAATCTGAGATTAACCGGCATGTTCAGATCGTTTACCATTTTCCTTATTACCACACACTGCTGATAGTCTTTGAGTCCGAAGTAGCTGCTGTCTGGCATCACGGTGTTAAAGAGTTTAGCTACGATTGTTGCAACGCCACTGAAGTGTCCTGCTCTGTAAGCGCCGCATAACCTGTTGGAAATTCCCCTTACCTCTATAAAAGTAGCAAACCCCTCACTGTACATATCTGTGGCTTCAGGTAAAAACAGAGCGTCAATGCCAGACTGTTCAAGTTTTTTAAAATCGCCGGCAAAATCTCTTGGATATTTTTCAAAATCCTCCCCTGCGGAAAACTGAGCCGGATTAACGAAGATGCTTACCACGGTAAGGTCATTTTCCAGCTTTGAGGCTTCAATCAGACTTATATGCCCACTGTGGAGAGCCCCCATTGTAGGCACAAACCCAACAGTCTTACCCATTTTGTGTTTCTTATGTGACCACTGCTGCATAGCAGCTGGAGTCTTTAACGATTCAACCACTGCGGTTATTTTACGTCCTGTGCCGCATTAATTTTGCTCTTACTGCCCACTATGACTAATTGATAGTTGGTGTCATTCAGATACTTTAATGCAACACGTTTGACATCCTCTTTGGTTATGCCGTTAATGTAGCCTATGTAGCGCTTATCGTAGTCAAGTCCCAGTCCGTAAAACTCGGTCTGAGCTATAAAAGTTACAACTTTATCGGTCGTATCGAGGCGTCTGGGAAAGCTGCCGGTTAAGTATGACTTTGCATCACTAAGCTCTTCATCCTTTACAAGGGTTTCTTTCATTATTTTTATTTGCTTTAAAATTTCAGTAATGGTAGTTTTGGCAAATTCATTTTTTGTCTGAGTAGTTACCCTGAAATCTCCGCCGTACTTGTAAGCAAGGAAGTGTGAGTGAACATCGTAGGCAAGCCCCATATCGTCCCTTATGGTTTTAACCATTCTTGAGGCAAACCCTCCGCCGCCTAAAATATAGTTCATTACGCTAATTGTATAGTAGTCTGGATTGTCGCGTTTGATACCGGTTGTGCCAAGTATTATGTTTGCCTGGGTTATGTCTCTGTCGATTAGTGTGACGTTTTTCTTTGTGAGATACTTTTCCGGCTTAAGTGCACCACGCTCTTTAACATGTCCTTCTTTCCAGTTGCCCATGTGCTTATCTAACAACGCTGCAATCTCATCGTAAGTAATATCACCGGCTACGGCAAGAATGCTATTTGACGGAACATAGCGCTCATGGTGGAAATTAACCAAATCCTGCCGCTTTATGGTATTAATAGTCTTTGGAGTCCCGGTTGAGAGCCTGCCGTATGGGCTGTTTCCATAAACCTCCGAAATAAATGCCCTATTTGCCACAAAATCCGGGGATTCCTCCTCTTGTCTCAAAGCGCCAAGAATCAATTCCTTTTTTTGGCTTAATTCTGACTCTGTAAATGCTGGATGCATTACACAGCCGGCAAAGATTTCAAATGCTCTGCCGAAGTCTTTTTTAAGAGCAGAAAGTCTTATAGAGGTATAATCAGCTTCTGAGTTCACCTCTAAGGAGGCGCCCATAAACTCTATCTCCTCGATGATTTCCTTAGATGTGTGTTCCTTAGTGCCCTCAAGCAGCATCTCGGCAACAAGGTGGGACAGCCCCGCTTTAGCTGCCGGCTCATCCAGCCGTGAGGCTGCAACAATCATTTCAAGCTTTACTATTGGGAGATTATGCCGCTCTGACACGATAACCCTTAACCCATCCGGCAAAACCTCCCTCCGTGCCTCCACACCCTCTGAGACGTCAGGCATAAAAGCACCTGCAGTTAAAACAATAAGCATTGCTGCTGTAAGGCAGACACTGTTTGTCACTGATTCTGCAATCCTTGTGCGTACTGTGTTGTATATGTTAAATACCGGTTTTTTAATTTTCATACCACATTTCTCCTGTTAAAAATATTACTCTGGTATCAGAACTCCAACAGTTCTGTTTGTCGGCACAAGGTATTTCTTTGCCACCCTCATGACATCAAGAGCAGTGACCTTACTGATTTCCTTAAGGTACTCGTCCTTAAGCCTCCGGTTTCCAAGCATCTCGTACATACCAAGAATTTCAGCCTGAAAGAAAATTGAGTCCTGTCCCATTATAAAGGTGGATTCAACCATGTTTTTTGCCTTTTGAAGCTCCCGTTCTGACAGAGGCTCCTCCTTAAGCTTCTCAAGTTCCATATCTAATGCTTTCTCAAACTTGTCAACGTCGCCAATATTTTTGGTGGTTCCTCCCACATAAAACAGGTATGGATCAATGTACAGACCGCTGTAGGAGGCAAAGGCGTTAAAAGCAATTCGCTGTTCCTTTACGAGATCACGGTAAAGGCGTCCACTTTTACCCGACAGCGCTATAGTTAACACATCCACTGCGTAGCTGTCCTTATCAGGCACGGAGGGCACGTGGTAGGCCATGACAAGATACGGTAGTTTAGCCTGTTTTTTAAGGGTTAAGCGTTTTTCTTCTGTCTGTGGTGGTTCAGTTACAGCCACAGGCTCTTTGGCCGGACCTCGCTTGATTTTCCCAAAATATCTATTAATCTTTTCCATGATTTTATCAGAGTTAACATCACCGGCAATTATTACAACCGCATTGTCCGGACTGTAGTACGTCTTATAGTAACGGTAAAGCTCATCGCGGGAAATATTTTCTATTTCTTTCATCCATCCAATTACAGGATTGCCGTAAGGGTGACGTGTGAAGGCCTTGGCGTTAAGCTTTTCCAACAGGAGGTCCTGCGGGTCGTCGTCGGTCCTCAGTCTGCGTTCCTCCATAACCACCTTTCGTTCCGAGTTGACATCCTCCTCTCTTACAAGAAGGTTGGACATCCTGTCAGCCTCCATCTCTACAGAGATGTCTATCCTGTCTGAGGCCACAGTCTGGTAGTACATGGTGTAGTTTTTCGTTGTGAAGGCGTTGTCAGTGCCGCCGTTTTTCTGGATAAGGTTAGAGAACACCTTAGAGCCATAGTTTTTGGTCCCTTTGAACATCATATGCTCAAGGAAATGGCTTATACCGGTCTTTCCGGGTTTTTCATTTCTTGATCCAACCCTGTACCACACCTGAAAGGTTGCAATCGGGCTTCTGTGGTCCTCTATGATTATTAACTTAAGGCCGTTTGAAAGAGTATATGCTTTTGTGTTGTCTAAGCTTTCTGTGTCTTTAATGTAACCGGATTTCTCACGATTTTCTTCTAAACCTGTACATGCAAATAGAGTTAATATAAGAAGGAGCAACGTTATAAAAATGAAAAATTTGTTGCAGGGATTTGACTTATTCAGTTTGTGAATCACTTTCATTGATCACCTCTTGTTTTTTAGTCAGTTCGATTTTAACTTTGGCTACCCTTGTGTGAACAACCTCAACGACTGTGAGTTTCATATCGGGCAGCTCGATTGTCTCGCCGCATTTGGGAATTTTCTGAAGAGTGGTCAGAACAAACCCGGCAAGCGTGTCATATTGCGGAGACTCGGGAAGTTCTATCTCATAGTCGTCTTTTAAGTCCCTGATGTTAATAGAAGCATAGACAATGTAGGTGCTGTTGCCTAACTCTATTACAGGCTGTTCTGTGTCGTGCTCGTCTCTGATTTCCCCTACAATTTCCTCAAGGAGGTCTTCAATTGTGACAATTCCTGTTACAAGTCCATGTTCATTAACAGCTATAGCCATGTGCATGCGTTTTCTTCTCATATCTGCCAAAAGCGTGCTTATCATGAGGGTCTCAGGTACATAAAAAGGCGGCCTTAGTAACTTCCTAAGATGTATCTCCCGATGTTTTGAGAGCATATTACAGACGTCTTTTGTGTGAATAATGCCAAGTATGTTATTTATCTCTTTACTATAGACAGGGTAACGTGAGTACTGCTCCTCGTAAATCCTGGCAAGGACGCTCTCAAGCGGATCATCAAGGGACAGTGCCACTACCTGGCCTGTGGGCACCATGACCTCCTTGACCGATATATCGGTAAACTCAAACACGCTTTGAATAAGCTCCTGTTCGGTCAGTTCAAAAATTCCCCTTTCTTTACCCTCCTTAATGAGCAGCTTTATCTCCTCCTGAGATATTAATGCCCTGTCCATAAAGGCGGTTTTACCAAATGGTTTTAGAAGCAGGTTGGTGCTGGCAGAGAGCACGTTAACTACAATTGAGCTTATTTTAGAAAATGTTGCGATAGGCTTAGCCACAAAAAGGGCTACTTTTTCCGGAAACATAAGGGCAATGGATTTGGGAACTAATTCGCCTAAAATCAAAGTCAGATATGATGTCACACAGATGACGCTACCAATAGCCAGAGGTTCTGCCCACCCTGATATAATCTGAATTGGCACATCTGCAATCACAGGCTTAAGAGCTTTTATAGCCAACACACCGCCTAATGAGGAGGCCACAGCCCCGCCTATTGTGACGCCCACCTGAACTGTTGCAAGAAATCTGTTTGGATTTTCTATTAGAGTGAGCAAAGTCTTTGCTGACCTTCCGCCCTCCTTAGCAACAGTCTCTATCCTTGCTTTACGAGAGGTAACTACTGCTATTTCAGCGCTGGCAAAAAAGCCGCTGAATATTATAAACACTAAGACTAATAATATTTCTATCCACATATCAGAACTTTAATCACGCTCCCCGGTATAAAAACCGCTCCGGTATAAAAACTGAACCGGTATAACAACCGCTTTTGCCAGTTAGATACAAACAGAGCTTTCATTGTCAAATCATTCTTGTCTGAGTGCCGCCGCCCCTGCACTTTGTTGTTAAATTATAGCCAGCGGATCTATCTCCGGCACATGCACTGTGTGAGCCACCACAGGGTTATTATAAACTTATGTCAAAGAAAAATCCATAATTTTTTAGTGGCATGGCTGACCCATGCCGGATAATTAGAAAATACTAAAAAAAATAATTTTTTTTTAATTAAAATATTTTATAATGCTATTGACGTGTGGGAAATGTGTATTCCTTTGCAAGGCCATGGGAATTATGATTGGAAACAATAAATGAGGAAATATAAATGCTGATAAGATGCTGGGGTTCAAGAGGTTCGATACCGGTATCAGGTAAGGAATATCTGAAATATGGGGGGGATACGACCTGCATCGAAATTATGACAGACAGCGGTGAAAGGTTAATAATTGATACTGGCTCTGGAATCAGAGAGTTAGGCAAAAAAATGATTGACGAAAATCAAACAAGGTTTCATATTTTCTTTACCCATTTTCACTGGGACCACATCATGGGGTTTCCTTTTTTCAGGCCGATCTACAAAGAGGGTACGCAAATTGATTTTTATGGATGCGTGTTTACTAAGGAAACTATAGAGGAGATGATCTCAAAGACCATGGTGTCGCCAAATTTCCCTGTTAATTTTAATGAGGTAAAAGCTGAGTTTAAATATACTGATCTTTGTAGCGGCACTTTTCAAATAAACTCAATGACTATAACCCCAATTCATCTCAGTCATCCAAACAAAGGACTTGGTTATAAATTTCAGGAAAACGGCAAAACTTTTGTATTCATAACAGATAATGAGCTGCGGTATAAACAACCCGGAGGGCTGGATTATAAGGACTATATGGAATTTTCAAAAGGGGCGGACTTGCTTTACCATGACTCAGAATACATCGAGGAGGAGTACGCTGAAAAGATAACTTGGGGACATTCCATATACACTGATTCGCTTAAGCTTGCCATAGAGGCCAATGTGAAAAGCTTCGGTTTATTCCACCATAATCAAAACAGAACAGACGATGAAATAGACGCTATGGTTGAAAATTGCCGGGCACACATAAAAAAAAATAATTCCTCTACCACTTGCTTTGCCGTGGAAAAAGGCAGCGAAGTAGAGCTGTAATAGAATTCAGTAAGATTTTCTTACGTCCTTTACAAAGAAATTATTATTTATCCGCACGTGTTATAAAAAAAACATATGAATTACCTACCCAAAAAAAACGTTCTAACTGGGAACTGCGCTGTTAGAGAGGTATGATAGGAAAAAAGGACACCAAAGTCACTCTACTTGGCATTAATAAATGACTTGACAAATTTAGATTATGCCATTTATTATTGAAGTGGGCGATGGGTGTATTCTTAGACTTCTACTACTTTGGTGGCATCCTCTAAAAAGATGTCTGTTGTTATGCGGCAACGATGTGAGGGTGATTATTAACAAAACAGTTTTAGGAGGAAAACACTGGATGGTTAAAAGAATTGAGGAGTACGTAAAAGGTAATTTTACTGCGCCTGCTGCAATATTTAATCCTATTTATATTTTGGCTTTTCTATTTATGCTGATAATGGCTTTTCGCTTAGTGCCTATCGGTACTGATGCGTACAGTTATTTTACAGCTAAGAGAATAGGATATGAGCACAATGCAAAAGAAAATGTTGGTGCACAACTGCCTGGGCCTGGCTTTAGAGGAGGCGGAGGAAAAAACTATTATGCAGCGTTTTCAGGAGCCACATCAACTAGTGCACTGTATATATTTAAAAACGGTTTCGGCGATGGCACTGTAACGGCAAACACAGGCACTATAAGTTGGACAGGGCCAAAAGGAATTCTCAGATCACAGACTACAGGTGCACAGATTACACTAACTGCAACGGCTTCGTCTCAGTCAATCTTTTCGTCATGGAGCGGGTGTAACTCTCTTAGTGGGAATCAATGCACTGTAAATTTTGCACCCAGTGCTATGGTGACAACTAATTTCAATGAGTCATCATTAGGAACTGCTGCAAAAACCGTCAAATACCAATTGCCATTCTTACATTCCGATACAAACAACGTTGTTTACTGCTTTCTCTCAAACTCCATATCTACAGAAGTAAATGTTGGTTTTCAGGTAACCAGCAGCGCAGCAGCGCCCACTTTGGGTATGACGTCATTTAGCTCAACTGTTGGTGGAGGTATAACTAGAATGATCCGGTTTAATGGTCAGTCCGTGTACTTAAACATCGGAACAACAGATGTGAGTATAAATTTAGCTCAAGATGTTGGAACTTCTAATGCCTATGGTGGTACGCTTAGGGTTGTTTCAACCACCGGAGAAGATGTCAACTGCAAAAGCGTAGGCTTGTCGTGTTTTCAGGGAACAACAAGTCCTAAGAGGAATATTGCTGGCTATCTGTGTGTGGATGACAGCACCTCAGGCCCCGGCGGCTTAAGGAATTTAGCAGACTTCTAAGAATTAATTAAAGGAGATACCAATATGAAGATTAAAAACATCGCAATTGGGGCTATAGCAGTCCTGTGTGTTTCAATGTTTGTTGCCGTAAGTGGCATAAGTGTAACCAATGTTAATGCTGCCTCAAACACTTACTACTATATGCCGTATTTCCACACTAATCAAGGCAATGTTGTTTACTGTTACCTGTCAAATGCATCTAATTATGCAGTTACTATATCTGTATCCGTAACAAGTGCAGCCACTGCTCCGACAACAAATGTGAGTACTTTCACTACTACTTTAGGAAGGGGTATCAGCCAGATGATTTCTTTTTCCGGACAAAACATCACATTTGGTAGCGAGACAAAGGATATAAGCACTCAAACAGGTGGCACAGGCAACTCACTCACTGCATATGGTCTCAGGCTTACTTTAGCCTCAACCGGCAGCGACCTTAACTGTAAAAATATGACCATGGCATGCTTTCAGGGAACTACAAGCCCTAAACGTAACGTGCTGGGCTACATCTGTGAGGACGACAGCACCTCAGGCCCTGGCGGCAATAAGAATGTACTTGGATTCTAATTATGTCACATTCTCAGACTTAAAACTTAAATCTCTTTGGGTTTTATTCCATAAGTCCGAACCGTGACTTAGTATAGACCTGCCTTGTTGATAAAGAAGCAGCCGTTTTGTTAGAATTGTCAGTTATGGAAGACATTGTAAATAACATAAGGTCTTGTGCTTTGATAACGGGCAGTTCCCGTGGAATTGGGCGGGCAATAGCCTTTAGGTTTGCCAAAAGCGGAGTAGATGTGGCCGTTAACTATTCCCGCGAGGGTGGAAAGTCCGAAAGTGCCGCCGAGGCGCTTGTTGAGGAATTCAAATCGCTGGGAGTTAATGCAGTTTCAATAAAAGCTGATATTTCTAAAAAAGACGAGGTTAAATATCTGATTGCTGAAACCATCAGCAATTTAGGCCGTCTTGACTATCTTGTTTTAAACGCAGCAAAGGCACCGTTTAAGCCGATTGAGAAGCTTTTTGAACGGGAGCTAAATGATCTTGTCAGAACTAATTATATGGGTAACATTTTCTGTGTCCAGGAGGCACTTAGCCATTTAGAGGCAGCCAGCGGAAAAATAGTTTTTATATCAAGTCTGGGCAGTAAGTACTACAATGCAAGCTACCCGCTTGGCAGCATGAAGGCGGCTATGGAGGCTGTGGTCAGGGATTTATCTGAAACGCTATCCAAAAGAGGAATATCTGTAAATGCCGTTTCAGGCGGAATCGTGAAGACCGATTCATTTAAAGTGCTTAGACAGTACGTTGAGGGTCTTGACATGATGCCGGAGTCGTTTTTTGTTACCCCTGAGGAAATTGCAGATGTCGTGTATTTTCTGTGCAGCGGCCAGAGCCGCGGCATATCGGGGCAAACAATAATAGTTGACCGCGGTATGAGCAACAGCCTGTTCAGAAACTTTACAAAATAATATATAAATATAAGCAGAAGGAGATGACCTTATGAAACAAAACATGATACCCTTTGAACGGGTAATAGAGGAGATGAAAACAGCAATATCGGACACTCTGACGATAGACAAAGAGAAAATTACTCCGGATAGCTCTCTGATAAAAGACCTTGGAGCCGAGTCACTGGACTTTCTTGACATCAATTACCGTCTTGAGCAGGCGTTTGGGATAAAGATGGCACGCCACTTCATAATAGAGCACATAGAGGAGATGTTTGGAGAGGGCACGGCGGTTGACTCTAACGGCCAACTTACCGAAACTGCCGTTAAGCTCATGAAGATACGTCTGTCTGCCGGAAAGGAGGCTGGGGAGAGTTTCGATGAACTCACTCCGGGTATGGATATGGATGCACTGCCAGCAATGGTGACCGTAAAGTCAATGTCAATGGCAGTTATGGATATTTTGGATTCTCTGCCTGAAAAGTGTCCGGCCTGTGGCGCATCAAGCTGGAAAACTGAGGACGGCACACATGTAATATGCGGTGGTTGCAGTGCCGAGGCGCCTTATGAAAACGGCGATGATCTCATTAAAAACTGGCTTGAAAAAACCCAAAAAGACCATAACATTATTAAATCCTGAAATATGAACACAGAGCACAAAAAGCGCCGGATTGTTGTTACCGGTTATGGCATGATAACTCCGCTTGGAGTCACTGCTAATGAAACGTTTGAAAATGCACTTCAGGGGCGATCCGGAATAAGAGAAATCACCAATTTTGATACAAGAGGGCTCCCTTGTACGGTTGGCGGTGAGGTTAACGGTTCATGGAACGTAAACATTAAGGACATCAACAGTGAAATAGATGTTAAACGGCTTGAAAAATATGTGACAAGAGGCTCAAGGTTTATGATAGGAGCCACTGATGAGGCACTTAAGAGAGCTAAGTTAAGCGCTAAAACCATACCGGAGAGCGCAGGGGTCGCTCTTGGTTTTCACGGTGAAAATCCGGTGGTTAGCGACATGGTGTTTCTGCACAGGTT
This sequence comes from Nitrospirota bacterium, assembly GCA_015233895.1. NCBI lineage: Bacteria > Pseudomonadati > Nitrospirota > Nitrospirota bacterium. The sequence continues at coordinate 83,061 of JADFXG010000010.1, forward strand.
TTATGACGGTAAAGGCGGATGGGATATTGAAGGGCTTAGAAACAAAGGCGGATATTCGTATTTTAACTTCTTCAGGCGAAAATCAGACGTGGGTTCAACGTTGCTTTCTGCGCTGTTTAACTGTAAGGGGCCTAACCTTGCCATAGCAAGCGCCTGTGCCGCTGGCTCTCAGGCCATAGGCGAGGCCTGTGCGATTATAAAGTCAGGTGCCACGGATGTTATGATAGCCGGCGGGTGTGAGTCTTCGCTGAATTTTACCGGATTTATCGGTTTTGTTCTTATAAAGGCATTGGTTGAAAAATATTCGTCACCGGAGAAGGCGTCACGTCCGTTTGACAGAAAGAGAAACGGTTTTGTTATGTCTGAGGGTGCGGGTGCAGTAATTTTAGAAGAGCTTAGCCACGCTAAAAAGCGTGGTGCTGACATTTATGCTGAAATCAAAGGTTTTGGCTCCTCTGCCGATGCCTACAGGATAACCGATATGCACCCAAAAGGGGAGGGCGCTGTAATTGCCATGCGGGCAGCCCTTGAGGATGCCTCACTTACCCCCGCAGATATTGAATATATAAATGCCCACGGCACATCCACTCTTCAAAACGACGCCACCGAAACCGTGGCTATTAAAGAGGTGTTTGGCTCCCTTGCTGACAGCGTTCTGATAAGCTCGAATAAATCAATGCTTGGACACACTATAGCCGCGGCAGGAGCAATTGAGTGTGTTCTCAGCATAATGGGTATCAATAGTTCAACTATACTTCCTACGATTAACTACGAATTCCCTGACCCCAAGTGCAACCTCAACTACGTGCCCAATACCGCTTTAGAGCGGCAGCATAGCTATGTACTTTCCAATTCCTTTGGCTTTGGCGGCCAAAACGCCTCTCTGTGTATCGGTGCTACCGATTAATTATATAATACGGCGGAAGTTGTCTTGTCTTAGATAAATCTCTTTGCCAGTTCAAACAGTCCGAAGAGTTTCAGGTCTATATACGTGCTTTCATTTTCAAGGGCATAGGCATTTTCGTAAAAGTTCTTCACAGGTAGGGTGATGATTTCAATTTCCTCTCCGAGGTCAAGGTTCTGGCCGGATGTTTTTTCAGCATCCACAGCAACAAAAACAGTCAGCACCTCAGTTGAAGCTCCGGCAGAGAGAGGGCCGGTTGCTATTAATTCCATTACAGGCGCGCTGTAGCCTGTCTCCTCAAGGAGTTCCCTGTGCGCTACTTCTATCAGTGATTCTCCTCCTTTGTCGCTTAAACCGGCTGGAAATTCTATTACGTATTTTTCCACAGGGGGCCTGAATTGTTTTATAGCCACCACCTGTCCGTCTTTGGTAAATGGCACAACTGCTATGATGCCGTTACAGTTTTGCCGCTTAAATGCCTCCCATATAAACTTCTCACCCTTTGCATTTTTTAATTCAATTAAAACTGTCTTTAAAAATTTACCCGTCCATACTGTTTTTTTGTCTGTTATTTCAGGCATGTTTGTAACCTCTGAGTGTTTAACGATTTTAATAATAAGATAACAGAGGAAGAGTAGTTTTTTATGGCAAGCATTATATTCCAGTTACTCTTATCCCTGTCTGAAACAATATTGCTGATTCCTCTAATCTCTATAACGGGCACATTGTACTTCGTGCAAACATGGGCAACTGCTGCCCCCTCCATATTTTCACAAATGGCAGAGTGTTTGTATGTGAGCATTAGCGCGCGCTCACTATAGCCCGTACAGGATGAGACGGTCAGAAATCTGCCCTTTCTTACGCCATATCCTGTCAAACCGTCCGATATTATTTCATAGGCCTTCTGAGTAATAGGAGTGTCCATATCAAATTCGTTATAAAAAAGTTTTTTGCCTTTTTTTAATAAAGGAATTCCCATCTGAAAAGTGTCCAGAAAACCGTCCTTTAATAAAACACCCTCATCGCCGTATATTTCGCAAGTTGAAACAGCTACATCCCCGATATTTAGGCCGGTGCCGGGATATGCTCCGCCTATACCGGTTGAGATAACAACGTCAGGCGCATATGTTTTTATAGCCAGTGCTGACTCACACGCAGCATTAACTTTGCCCATTTGTGTCTCAATACAGACAACTTTGTTGCCGTTAATAAATCCAACGTGAGTATGGCCGGAGACAGAGACTCTTTCAGAAAGCGCTTTTGTGACGTATTTGCCCTCTGCTGAGACCGCATATAAAACCACAACTACCATAATTGCCGGTTATTCTAACAGGTAAGTTTGAAATACGTCCACTGTCGCCTAAAAAAGGATAGCCTTGACTTTAGTTGAACTTCAATTGTTACAATAAGGTATAAAGAAGGTATACAGCTGGTGTTATGATGAGTGAAGAGAGTGATAAAATAATTTTTTTATTGAGTCAGTACAAGAAACAATTTGCTGGCCAATATGGAATTATATCTCTTGGAGTTTTTGGTTCAGTTGCCCGCCGGGAGATGCGTGGAGACAGTGACGTTGATATTGTAATAAAAATAACCCATCCTAATATAGTGACTTTATCCCGTATCCGTCTGGAAATAGAGGAGCTTGTCAGTAAACATGTTGATATAGTGCACTATAGAGAGAAAATGAACACATTGCTGAAAGAAAGAATAGACAAAGATACAATCTATGTATGACAGACCCCTTGTCATTGCTATTTTAAAATCAGTATTTTCAGCAGCCGAAAGGATTATTAAAAAAATGGCAGTGATTGATTCTCCTATGGGTTTTAGTGATAACGATGAAAAACGTGACTGCCTTGACGTTATATGTATGCAGTTAGCAGCTATTGGAGAGGGACTTAAGAAGATTGATAAACTTACAGACGGTGGATTATTAATTAACTACACACAGGTTGACTGGAAAGGGCTTAAGGGAATTCGGGATGTTATTGCACACCAATATTTTGACATTAGCGATGAAGCTGTTTTTGCTGCCTGCCGTAACGATATTCCGCTTCTCATAAAAACTATCAAACAGATTCTTGATGATTTGATTTAAAAATTAATGTCTTCTATCTCTAAACGCAATCTGCTATGATACAATAACACTGTATGGCTCAAGGCTCTTTTAGGATTGTTCCCATTAAGGCTGTAGTGTTAGCCGTTGGCGATGTGATTTTAATTTCGCTGTCTTTGTACCTTGCCGTGTATTTACGGATGGATCATTTTTTAAGTCCTGCTTATTTTATGAAAGCTCTTGCCATAAGTACTATGGTTCATTTGTTTTGCTTTTATATTCTTAACCTGTATTCAACGCATGAGTTATCAATCGGGCAGAGATACACGATGCGCGTGGCATCTGCCGTGTTACTGGCCTCTGCCCTTAATGCCGTCTTATTCTATATTATTCCCTTTTGGCACAGAGGCATATTTATACTTAATGCGGCTTTTGTGTTTACTTTCATATCCGCATGGAGAGCACTGTTCAGAGCCATTATTGAGAAAACAAAAAGCAAAATCCGGCTGGTCATCATAGGTGCCGGCAAAAAAGGAGAAATCCTTGCTGAAAAACTCAAAGAAAACCTTAATTTTGAGTTTCTTGGATTTCTTGACGATAATTACTCAGAAAAGACGCCCAATGTGATAGGCACAACCGCACTTTTAAAATCCCTCGTTTATGAGGACAAACTGGATAGAATTGTCATAGCCTCCGATCTGACCCATACGGCTGAAACGTTTGCTGTTATTGTGGAGGCAAAATTTAAAGGCATTGAAATCTACGACATGCCGGATATGTTTGAAGAGCTTACCACAATGATGCCTGTCTTCAGCCTTGACGATATATGGCTTAGCTATGCCTCATTTTACGGCATTAATAATAACATCTATAATGCAAAGTTAAAACACATTGTAGATAAAATTATCTCTGTTGCCATTCTTATAGTTACTGCGCCGGTTGCTGCACTGACTGCCGTGTTAATTAAACTTGATTCAAGAGGCCCTGTGTTTTTTACTCAGGAGCGGGTGGGATTTAACGGCCAAACGTTTAAAATTATAAAGTTTCGTTCTATGAAAGCTGATGCCGAAACAAACGGCGCCGTGTGGGCAAGCAGCAACGACCCCAGAGTGACTAAAGTTGGAAAATTCATACGGAAATTCCGGATAGATGAGCTCCCGCAGCTTATAAATGTTCTAAGGGGAGAGATGAGTTTTATCGGGCCTCGTCCGGAAAGGCCGGATTTTGTACAGGGTTTTAACTCAAGCATTCCGTACTACTCCCTAAGGCACAGCGTACGCCCCGGGATTACCGGCTGGGCTCAGATAAAGTACCGATATGGGGCATCATACGATGATACTGTAATAAAGCTACAGTATGATCTTTTTTATATTAAGAGGCTTTCTTTTCTGTTGGATTTGCTTATTATGTTTGAAACTGTTAAGACGGTGCTGTTTGGCAAAGGGGCACGCTAAAATATGTGTGGGATAGTTGGGATGGTAAGTTTCAGAGGTGGCAGGATAAATGCTGAGAGACTAACAAAAGCACGCGACCTGCTCTCTGAGCGCGGCCCCGACGATGCCGGAATTTGGACAGAGGGAGATACCGGTCTTGCACACAGACGGCTTTCCGTTATTGATGTCACCACTGAGGGGCATCAGCCTATGTTGTCACTTTGTGGGCGCTTTGTGATTGTATATAATGGGGAAATTTATAATTTTCAGGAAATCAGGGCGGCTCTTGAGGCTGGTACTGCTGTCAGCTGGACAGGTGGCAGCGATACCGAGGTGTTGCTTGAAGCGTACAAAAGATGGGGGGCGGAGTGCCTAAACCATCTACGCGGAATGTTTTCTTTTGCCGTGTGGGACAGAAAGGAAAAATCCCTTTTTGCCGCTCGTGACAGAATGGGAGAAAAACCATTTTACTATCACTACGACAGCGGCGTGTTTGCCTTTGCCTCCCGTTCAAGGGCACTCTATGAACTTCTCCCGGGACTTTCCCGTGATATAAATATGCAGGGGCTTAGATACTACATTGAAATCGGCTATTTTCCAGCTCCTCTTACCATTTATAACGAAATTAGAAAACTCCAGCAAGCCCATTACCTTATTGTGAACAATGATGGCATCACAATTAAACGCTATTATGATTTACGGCAAACAGTGCCGGATAAAAAGTTAGAGAGGGCAAAAGAGGGCGACCTGCTTGACGAGCTTGATGAGACACTTCTGAAAGCGGTAAAGCTGCAAATGATAAGCGATGTCCCGCTTGGAGCGTTTCTCTCTGGCGGTATAGACAGCTCGCTTGTTGTAGCTCTGATGAGAAAACTCTCAACCTCTGGCGTTAAAACATTTACCATAGGATTTAAAGAAGCACAGTATGATGAAAGCGCTCATGCTCTCAGAGTGTCAAGACACCTTGAGACAGACCACCATCAACAAATAATGAGCGTAGATAACCTGCTTACCCTGATTCCTCGCTTTACGGAGGTCTTTGACAAGCCATTTTTTGACTACTCGGCACTCCCTTCGATGGCTGTCTCTGAGCTAGCAAGAGGGTTTGTAACAGTAGCGTTAACCGGAGATGGCGGCGACGAGTTGTTTGGCGGTTATCACTACTATGTGCTGTTGAAGCGGCTCGAGGCTTTGTTTAAAATACCGCCGGCTGTCAGAAATATAGCCTCAACTGCACTATCACTAGTACCGGCTCATAAGCTAAAACTGCTTTCACAGATGCTTACGAAACCTGACACTATCAGTGCGTTTGCTTTTACACGAAGTATCATTAAGGATTTTTCAGCTATTATGCTTAGTGATTTAACCAGCAGTACAGAAGGCATTGCGGGGTGTTTTTTAACTGCCGCACGGGAATTTCCCAAAACTCTTTCGGCAACTGAAATGGCGATGCGCCTTGATACGTTGTTTACACTGCCGGATGATTATCTGCAAAAGGTCGATGTCTCCTCGATGGCGTATTCACTGGAAGCGCGTGCTCCGCTTCTAGATCCCGGAGTCGTATCGTTTGCTATGAGGCTGCCTGAAACATGGAAAGTTCGCGGACTAACAAATAAATACCTGCTGAGGAAACTTGCTTACAGGTACATTCCCCGTGAAATTCTTGACAGGCCAAAGCAGGGTTTTTCAGCTCCAGTTGCTATATGGCTTAGGGGTGGTCTTAAGGAGTGGGCACTTGATAGGTTTAATGACAAGGAATCACTAAGAGCGCTTTATCTTAATCACACGGAAATTCTAAAACTTTACAATTCACACTTAAGCGGAAGCAGAAACGCTGCTTCAATTTTGTGGGCGGTAGCGGTGCTGGTGGATTTCTACAGGAGAGACCACTTACTATGAGACTTGGCGTGGATTGCTCTAATTTACGGGCGGGCGGAGGTATTACACACTTGATTGAGCTTTTTAAGGCGGCTGATTTTAAAGCTTACGGCTTTAGCAACGTGACTCTTTGGGGAGGCAGGGATACACTTAGCAAAATAACTCCCAAAGAGGACTTAACTCTTTGCCATGAGCCAATGCTTGATAAACCGCTCCCATATAGGCTTTACTGGCAAAACTGGGTGCTTCCTGAACTTGCCGCTCGGTTTGCCGATATTTTGTTTGTGCCCGGCGGAAATTTTAATGGAGACTTTAAACCCTTTGTCACTATGGCAAGAAACCTGCTGCCGTTTGAAACAAGGGAATTACTAAGATATGGTCCGTCCTTTATGGCTCTAAGGCTCTTGGCTCTCCGTAAGACCCAGATAAACACATTCAGGAAAGCTGCCGGAGTGATTTTTTTGACTGAATACACCCAAAAAAAGGTTTTTGAGCTTTCAGGGAAACTCCCTTGTAACACCATTGTTATTCCTCACGGTGTTTCTCCGGTTTTTAGAAACATGCCGGATAAAAATAAAGTGCTGAGCACGCCGAGTCCGTTTAAGTGGCTATACGTGTCTATAGTGGACGTGTATAAGCATCAGGGTAGCGTTATCAGGGCAATTTCAGAGTTGCGGGAAAAAGGGTATCCGGTAACTCTCTCACTTGTAGGCTCTTACTATAAACCGTCTTTGAATGATCTTATGAGAGAGATACGGAAAAGGGATCCTAACAACGAGTTTATTACGTATAAAGAATTCATCCCTTACGAAAAACTTTCTCAAACCTACAGAGAGGCTGATGGATTTGTCTTTGCATCCAGCTGTGAGACGATTTCCAATATTTTGCTTGAAGCCATGTCAGCCGGGCTCCCTATAGCGTGCTCTGATATGAGTTCAATGAAAGAGACCCTTAAAGACGGCGGAGTGTATTTTAACCCTGAAGAGGTGGAGAGCATTACCTCAGCGCTCAGAACTCTGATGGATACCCCTGAGTTACGGTACAAAAGCGCATTACGAGGCTTTGAGCTATCAGAAAGCTACACGTGGCAGCGCACTGCCAACGAGACATTTGCCTTTATTGCCGGGCTATGTAATGATTAATTATGTTTCAGATAGTGTTACAATACTAAAGTGAAGCTATCTGGCTTGATACTTTAAGGTGCGAGGGAGGTCTCTGATGAAAGAAACACAGAATATAACCGCTAAAAAAGCAAATAACACCGCAAAACAAAAAGATGAGCTGGAGTTAACCAGGCTTACAAAACAATATGTGGAGGGAACTAACCTTTGCAAGGTCACTTTTATGCTACCAAAAGAGGCTACTGAAAACGCTCACAAGGTAACTTTAACCGGAGACTTTAACGACTGGGATACAGAGGCCACACCGCTTAAAAAGGATAAAAACGGCATTTTTTCGGTCACTGTTGAATTAGAAGCTGAAACGGAACATCAGTACAAGTTTTTGATAGACGATGAGCATTGGGAAAACGACTGGAATGCCGACAGATACGAAAAAAGCTGTCTGGGTAATTTTGAAAACTCGGTAGTGGAGTTATATAGAGATTAAGGGTATGGTTATAATATACCAAGTTGCAGTCAGAAGTATAACAAGGCGGCAAGGAGAAAGCGACGGAGGCGTACTTTTTAGTACGTTGAGGAGCTTTTGACGTATGCCAACGAAGTTAGGCGATTGAATGCAGCTTGGTGTGGAAAAGATAAAAAGTGTTGGGCTTTTTGGCGGCACCTTCAACCCTGTCCACTATGGGCATCTCAGGGCAGCAGAGGAGGCCTTGAGCGCATTTTCGTTAGACAAGGTGGTTTTTATCCCCTCATATAATCCGCCTCTGAAAAAGCACGGACTTGTCCCGTCAGATGACAGACTTGAAATGGTCAGACTTGCCACAGACAGTAACGAGCGCTTTGAGGTCTCAGACATTGAGTGCAAACGAGAGGGACTTTCCTACACAATTTGGACGCTGCAGGAGTTGGTTCAAAATTACGGAGACCGCTCTGTACTTTACTTTATACTTGGCATGGATTCATTTTTGGATATGCCTAACTGGTATCAGGCTGAGGCTGTTATCTCAACGGTTAACTTTATAATTCTTACAAGGCCGCCTTTAAATGAAAGTGAAATTTTAAAATCTCCCTATATTGATGCTGAAGCACTGAACTTTTCGGCATCAGAGGGTGTAACTAAGGTTAAACTAAAACACACAGGGGAGGCGTTTCTTTTAAATATAACCGCTCTTGATATTTCATCAACCATGATAAGACAATTAATCAGCCGGGAGGAAAGTGTAAAATACCTCTTGCCTGAAAACGTGCAATCGTATATAATTGATAAGGGGCTGTACAGGGGGCAAAGCGCAGAGCGAAAGAATTAATGCAAAAAGCAAACATAAAAGGCGGGTAATTTGGAAAAAACTGAAAAATACTTAAAAACAGTAGTGGAGGCTCTTTCAGAAAAAAAGGGCGATGACACCGTGGTGTTGGATTTAAGAGGATTAACCCAGATAGCAGATTATTTTGTAATATGTACGGGCAGCTCAGTGCCGCACATAAGGGCACTTTCAGATGGTGTGGAAAGTAAGCTAAAGGAAAGTAAAATCAAACCGTTGCATATAGAGGGGCAAAGGAACAACAGTTGGATTATTTTGGACTATGGCGACATACTGGTACACATATTTAATCCGGAGACAAGAGAGTACTACGAGTTAGAGAGATTTTGGCTTGATGCCCGCAGAATAACTTTTGATAATGCTCAGGGCACAGTATCGGCGGCTTTGAACTGATGACAAGATTTACATCGTTATTGTTTCTTGTTGTGCTCTGTGGCGTGTTTTATCTTGCCATCTACAACAGTGATTCAGTAAGGATGCATCTTACAAAGGAACTTGCCTATGACCTTCCTTTAATAGCTCTTATGGCTGTCTCAACGGTAATCGGAGCTGCTTTAATGTTTGTGATTTTTTTTATACGTGATACCAGAAACTATATTCAGTCGAGGTTAGCGCAAAAGAAACGTAAAAAAGAGGAGATGTCGCAGGTTTTGTACTCAAAGGCAGTCAACTATGCCGCTGCTAATCTTGTGGATGAGGCAGTGGTGGAGCTACAAAATGTGCTAAAAGAAAACCCGGAGCACATTCCCTCAATTATAAAGTTAGCCGATATGTACAGTAAAAAAAATGAAACCATGAAGGCAATGGAGCTTTACCACAAGGCACTCACCATGGACTCAGGCAACATTGAGGTACTCTTTAAGTCTCTGGATGTGCGAATAGCACAGGGAGCGTTACATGAAGCGGAGGAGACAGCCGATAAAATTCTTGCGTTAGAGCCGCATAACGCACTTGCTTTGTATAAGAAGCGCGAGATATTTGAACAGCAATCCCGATGGGATGAACTGATGTACCTGCAAAAGACGATAATTAAGAATCTGCCGGACAGTGATTCCAATAAAGAGGCACAACAGAGAATTCTCCACGGTTACGAATACGAGTATGGCAGACAGTCTCTGGAAAATTCCGAAATTGAGAAGGCAAGGAAAGTGTTTAAAGAAGTGATTAAGTATGATAAGTCATTTATTCCTGCGCATCTGGGGCTTGCCGAGGTGTTTTTGCTTGAGGGCAATACCGAGGCCGGTATAAATTATCTTGAGAAGGTTCATAAGGAGACAAACTCCTTGATAATACTTGCACGGCTTGAGGATCTGCTCATAAATGAGAGTGAACCATCCCGGCTCATCAGAATTTATAAAAATGCGCTATCTGACACCCCAGAGGCCGATGCTATAAAACTCTTCCTTGGTAAACTCTACTATCGGCTTGAAATGCTTGACGAGGCGCTGGATATTTTCAACTCCTTTGACAGCACATCCACCTACTCAGAGGTGCATAAGATAAAGGGCAGCCTCTACTTAAGAAGAAACGAATGTGAAAAGGCAGCCGCAGAGTTTTTAAAAGTCATAGGGCTTAAGAGAGCGCTGAGAATCCCCTACCACTGTTTAAACTGCAACCACGAGGCCACAGACTGGGAGGGGCGCTGCCCATCCTGTAAAACATGGAACACTTACGACTTCAATTTCGATAAACATCAGAAACCATGACCAGTTAGCAAGAAGTTTAGGCAATTTAGCAGAGAACCAATTTATATTATTTCCCTTGCCATAAATTATGGCCTTAAAGAAAATCAGATTAATGAAATCAAAAAAACAGTAGAGGATAATGTCTATGAAATCAGAAACAAGTGGCGTGATACCGAGTTGCTGCCAAAAAGGTAATGTAATGGTGGAGATAAAGGACTGGATCCCGCAACAAGTGCGGGATGACAAAGTGGTGGTGCGGGATGACAAAGTGGTGGTGCGGGATGACAAAGTGGTGGTGCGGGATGACAAAGGGGTGGTGCGGGATGACAAAGGGGTGGTGCGGGATGACAAAGGGGTGGTGCAGGATGACAGAGTGGTGGTATTATGTAATTCCTGCTCCTTTTCTGTCATTCTGTTTTTTTCTGTCATTCCTGCGCAGGCAGGAATCCATGTCTTTTATTTATATCTTGAGCGCAACTTTGAGTGAATACTTTGGATGTTGAAGTTACAAATATTTCTCCCTTTGGAATTTGGCTTTACCTGAAAGACAGTGAATATTTTTTACCTTACGAGGATTATCCATGGTTTAAAAATGCGAGGATCAGCCAGATTTTTAACGTTATTTTGCAAAGCCCACATCATCTTTACTGGCCTGAGCTTGATGTTGATTTATCCGTTGAGAGCCTTAAACACCCTGAGAAATACCAGTTAACTGCAAAGTGCCTATAATAGTGAGCCGCTGCGCTATTGGCTGGGATTGTTTAACGATGTTTGCAATTTAGCTCCTTAACTACCGGCACTAAGTCTGCCATTTTTCCAAATATTGCTAATAGCGCCTCTTTGTTATTATAATAGCGTACATTATCCTTTTACCATAAGAGAAAAGTTAAATGGAAAAATACACAATACGCAGAGATATTGCATCCAGAAGGATCAATTTTTCAGAGGAGCTAAATCCCTCGCAACTGGATGTGGTTACCTGTAAGGGCGGGCCTATGCTTGTACTGGCAGGGGCAGGAACCGGTAAGACTACAACTGTAACCTATCGTGTTGCGTGGCTTATAGAACAGGGGGTCAGGCCCTCTGAGATACTCCTTCTCACCTTTACAAATAAAGCGGCTAAGGAGATGATGTCACGGGCGGAAACTTTGGCAGGCGGAGAGATTAGCTCACTGTGGGGTGGCACGTTTCATCACATTGGAAACACCTTGCTGCGCAGATATGCTGAACTTCTGGGCTACACCAAGGACTTTACCATTTTGGACAGAGCAGACACTAACGAACTCTTTGATTCCTGTAAGTTAGAATATGAAGGCTCTAAACTTACGGCAGGATATTCAGGAGGGAAAGCTTATGGGGTGGCTCCTATCCCGAAAGCCGCTGTCCTTTCTGATATTTATTCATATGTGAAAAACACTTCTAAAACCATCGAGGATTCTATAGCAAAAAAATACAGTAAACTCCGCACTGCTACTGACGATATTATAGCAATATTTAAACTCTATGAGCACAAGAAAACCACGCTGAATTTGATGGATTTTGACGATTTGCTTATAAACTTAAAAGTTCTGCTCACTGATTTTCCCGACGTACGGGAACAACTAAGCGGCAGATTTAAGCACGTACTGGTGGATGAGTACCAGGACACGAACTCAGTTCAGGCTGAGATTGTCTATCTTCTTTCCTCTGTACACAAAAATATCATGGCTGTAGGAGACGATGCACAAGCGATATTTTCCTTTAGGGGAGCAAATCTCGATAACATTTTAAATTTTCATAATTATTATCCAAACACTAAGATATTTCGCCTTACCTATAACTACCGCAGCACTCCTCAAATTCTAAATCTTGCTAATGCAATAATCAGAGGCAACCGCCGGCAATACAGAAAGGACCTTGAATCCAGCCGAAACGATGTAACACATGAGGGCAAACCGTGTCCGCTCCCATATCTGGTAGAGCTTTCTGATGTTGAGGCACAGGCGGAGTTTGTGTGCTCTAAGCTCAGGGATATAGCCGAGGAGGGAGGCTTATTATCGAACGTTTCTGTGCTTTATCGCGCTCACTACCAGTCCCTTGAGCTACAACTGGAGTTGACCCGGCATGGGATCTTCTATGAGGTGCGCTCCGGCATGAAGTTTTTTGAAATGGCTCATATCAAGGATGTTATGGCATATCTTAAGGTTGTGGTAAATCCATTTGATGAAATTGGCTGGAAACGGATTTTAAAAATGATTCCAGGTGTTGGAAACAAAACCATAGAGAAATTTTGGGTTATTCTGACTCAAAATCAGGAGGAGACCCCCTTAGACGCACTGCCGAAACTTAACAACTCTATGCCGCAAAAAGGCAAAGAACGTTTCCGGCAGCTTTTAGAAACAATTGAACAAATAAAAAACCAAAGATCACCATCCAAAGCTATAACACTTATCACAGAGGGCGGCTACGAACAGTTTATCTACGAGGCTTACACTAACGCTGAGAGCAGACTTGAGGATATAGACAAAATGTCGGAGTATGCTATAAAGTACGACAGCATTTCCACATTTGTCAGCGATATGGCAATTGGGGGCGACACCGATGAGGATGAGGAGGCTGGAGACAGTTTCATGGGCAAAGTTGTGCTTACCTCGGTGCATCAGGCAAAGGGACTGGAGTGGAAACGGGTCTTTATAATCGGCCTGAACGACGGTCAGTTTCCGCTATTTAAATCCATTGCCGCAGGTGAAGAGGAGGAGGAAAGGAGGCTTTTTTATGTGGCTGTAACGAGGGCCTGTGATGAGCTTTATCTTTGCAACACACAGATGTCTAATATAGTAGGTCCTGTGAAACCATCAAGATTCATTGATGAGCTTGAAAGCCGTCTTTACCAGCCACTTGAGATCTCTTATGGAGGTGACAATGACATTTTCTGATGCCATAAAAATTGGTATAACCGCTACCAACAAGAACTGGATGCTGGTGCTTGTTAATGTTATCTCAATGATTGTAGCACTGATTGGTTTTGCCATAATTATAATTGTACCTTTAGTGGTACTTCTTGTTGTTGCCGGAGTCAACTCAGTTGGTTCTCTTAAAGACATTGACCCTGAGCCGATTTTTACCCTGTTTAGCACTAAGTACCTTGGGCTTGTTTTGTTTTTTGCCGCCCTGGCCTTTGTTTATACAATCTTTGTGATGTCCGCAATGCTGTTTATTTATGGAGCATCCTCAGGGGTTTTTGCAAAAACTCTGGCCAATGAGGGGTTCGATTTTTCCTTTAACTCTTTTATGTTAGAAGGAAAGCGGCTTTTTACCCCCATGCTTGGCTATACAACGATAGTTGGTCTTGCCGCTGTTGTTATATTAGTAGTGGTGGCGGTGGTTTTATTTATTTTTTACAATGTCTTACCCTCTGAGAGCGTTACAACCAGTTTTGCCGCTACTTTCCTGAAATATCTGGTTTTACTGGTTATACTTACGGCTGTTTTTTTTGCGTTTAACGCACTTGTTGCTCTGACTTTTTACGGATCGGCTGCCATTGCATCCGGCAATTTGAAAACCTTAGAGGTTTTCAAAGACTGTATAAGAGTGATGTTTAAAAAGCCGTCAACATTTTGGTTTTATCTGTTTACACTGTTTCTGCTGGTTGTTGCAAAGATAATTTTGCTTGTCATAACTGTGCTCATGTCGGCTATCCCTCTGATTGGTGTGGTTTTTGGCTTTACACTTAATATTGCGATGCCGGTTGTTTTCATTTATTTAAGCTATGTTTTTATGGCAAGCCTTTTTGCATACTACTTTGAGGTGGACACGGTTAAAACAGACACTGTAACTCATGAAATTATTATTGAACAATAGCTGTTTTCGTTATGATATAATGCGTGGGGGGATTGTGTATGGGAAAAGACTTTTTCTTAGGTAAGTACTTAATAGACAGAGGCCTCGTTATGGAGGAGGACGTTATAGATGCCCTTGAAATTCAAAGGAGAGAGAGTCCTGCCTTTGAAAAGGTATCACTTGACTTAGAGTTTCTTACAATGAAACAAATATTTCAACTGCTTACATATCAGGCTGACTCTGACCTTACATTTGCTGAGGTTGCATTGAGAAAAAAATACCTGACTCAGGAGCAAGTGATAAGAGTTAACAACATAATCATAGACACAAGACCGTTTTTAGGCAAAATCCTTGTCAGTGCTAACAAAATAACTAAGGAGAAATTAAACGAGGTTATTAGCTCATTTGATCAGGCGACTGAGAAATATCTGGACTTAGCTGAGGCTTTGAAAAGAATAAAAATATTTGAGCTGCTAGATGAAAATGCTCTTGAGTCGCTGGCTTACATTGCTCTAACAGAAAGATACGCTACCGGTGAGACGGTTTTAAGAGAGGGCGATGAGGCAGACGAATTTTTCTGCATAGTTTCTGGCTCTTTAAAAATCACAAAAAACACACAAGATACAGAAGGCGGCACCTGCTATATGGGGAGCATTCAAGCTCAAGATGTTTTTGGCGAATCTTGCATATTTGACCGCGGCAGGCGCACTGCAAACGTTATAACTGAAACCGAAACAGTTCTGGTAAAATTTAATCGCACATCATTCATAAATTTTCTGAAATACTATCCTAAGTCATCAATTTCGATACTGATTTTTATTGTGCAGCGGCTTATGGGACGCCTTGAGAGGTCTGACCGTGAGTTAGCATGCGAGAAAAAACGCGGCATTTCACAAAGCGAAATTGATGCTGTACTTGAGGAGTTTTTTAATTAATTTAGAGGGGTGCTGTACCACTTTCAGACTATTAAAAAAATGCCTGATAATGTATAATAGCCGCAGGGAGCAGATATGTTTTTAAGTGTAAATGTTGATCATATAGCGACTTTGAGGCAGGCACGGCTTGGGGTTGAACCCGATCCTGTAGAGGGTGCTCTGCTTGCCATCTCAGGAGGCGCTGACGGTATTACTGCTCATCTTAGAGAGGACAGGCGGCACATCTCAGACAGAGATTTAAAACTGCTCCGGCAGGTAATAACTGCGCCTTTAAATCTTGAAATGGCTGCCACCGATGAGATGATAGCAATAGCGCTATCAGTTAAACCTGACATGGTCACGCTTGTTCCTGAAAAACGGCAGGAGCTGACCACTGAAGGCGGTCTTGACGTCAGAGGGCAAAAGCAACGGCTAAGTTATGCGGTAGATAAAATCCAGTCTGAGGGGATACCGGTCAGCCTGTTTATAAATCCATCTGAGACTGATGTTACAGCAAGCGCTGAGACCACAGCAGAGATGGTTGAAATCCACACCGGTCTCTATGCTAACGCCGTGGGCGAAAAGGCAAAAACAGCAGAGCTGGGTAAAATTATCACAGCTGTATATGAGGCTCAACACCTTGGTCTAATCATAAATGCCGGACATGGTTTAAACTACAGAAACGTTTCACACATAGCAGCAATCAGAGAAATCAGAGGGCTTTACATAGGGCATGGTATAATGAGCAGGGCTATAATGACAGGCATTGAAAAGGCAGTGTGGCAGATGCGTGATTTAATAAGGCAGGCCGGATGATTTTCGGTATCGGCGTTGATATAATCATAAATCAGCGCATAAGAAAGGCGTTTGAAAAATGGGGAGACAGGTTTTTAACCCGTGTATACACAAAAACCGAACGTGATTATTGTGTTGGACAGCGTTTTTCAGAAACCTCTCTGGCTGCAAGGTTTGCTGCTAAGGAGGCTTTCATAAAAGCAGCGGGTGTGTTTTTTCCTTTTACGCTGATTGAGGTATGTAATGATAAATTGGGTAAACCTTACCTTTTGCTTTATGGCGGTGCGGATGATTTTACAAAACAACACGGAGTATGCCGTATGCACCTAAGTATAAGTCATGAGTCAACCCACAGTGTGGCAATGGTAGTACTTGAGAGTCAGGAGGCCAAAAGACAGTGAAAGCAGTTACAGCAAAAGAGATGATGGAAATAGACCGCAGGACTATAGAGGACGTGGGAATTCCGCAGGTGGTACTTATGGAAAGAGCGGGACTTGCTGTTGCAAAGCGGATAATGGAACGGTTTGCGCCCCAGTCGGTAACTGTAATCTGTGGCGGGGGAAACAATGGCGGTGATGGTCTTGTCGCTGCAAGAGAGCTTTATAATAACGGTTTCTGTGTGCATGTGTTTATGGCTGCCGAGCTTGCTTCTTTAAGCGATGCCTGTCGTTTTCAATTTGAGCTTTTAAAGAAATACGATATTGAGGTCTTTTCTAAACCTGTCGTTCGTGACAGTGATATTGTTGGTAATATCTTAGTTGATGCCATGATTGGTACCGGTCTCATCAGGCAGGTAAAGGATGCTATGGCTAAAACCATTGATTATATAAATTCAAGCGGCTGCTTTGTTTTTTCAGTTGACATTCCCTCAGGTATATCCTCAGATACGGGTGAGATATTAGGACATGCTGTTAAAGCAACAAATACAATAACATTTGGACTACCCAAACGCGGCCACTTGTTACATCCAGGACGTGATTACACAGGGGAGCTGTTTGTAGAGGATATAGGATTTCCGAGAGTGTTTCTTACTGATGAAAATATCACCTGTGAAACTGTGGAAAAAAATCTGGTATCAATGTTTTTGCCGACTCGTCCTGACTACTCATATAAGGGTAATTATGGACATGTACTTTTTATAGGCGGTGCAAGGGGTAAAACCGGCGCAATTGTAATGGCGGCAAAGGCCGCTATGAGATCAGGCTCAGGGCTTGCCACAATCGGGGTGCCATCCTCACTGCTGGACACCTATCAGTCACGGGTTACCGAGGAGATGACCCTGCCTGTTGCTGATAAGGGCAAAGGAAGGTTTTCTAAAAAGGCACTTACTGAGATACTGGATTTTGCAGAAAGGCGTTGTGATGTTATAGCCATAGGGCCGGGTATGGGAGTTGACACTGACACCGTGGAACTGGTCAGAGAGTTAATCGCTAACTCTCCTGTGCCCATAGTGCTTGACGCTGATGGTATAAATTCCCTTTCAGCACTAAAGTACCATGACAGGATAAACATTTTAAACACATCTCCGTCCCCGGTAACTATCACACCGCATACTGCTGAAATGGCAAGGCTCGTGCTTGAGGGTAAAACATCAAACCTCTCTCCTAAGTGTATGGAGGTGGAAAGGGACAGAGTGGGTGAGGCATCAAAGTTTTCTGCCCTCTCAACCTCTTACCTGATACTCAAGGGAGTGCCCACTATAACGGCTGACCCTGAGGGAAACACGTTTATCAATCCCACAGGCAGCCCCGCTATGGCAACCTCAGGGGCTGGGGATGTCCTTACAGGCATAATATCATCATTTTCAGGACAGGGCTTGCCTCCGCTATATGCTGCCCTCTTAGGAGTCTATATACATGGCATGGCTGGCGAGATTGCTGCCGATAAAGTTGGTGTATATTCCACTATTGCGTCAGACCTCATAGAATATATTCCCTTAGCAATTAACTACTTAACGGGAAAGGAAAAGTAAAATCCTCATATGAGGATAACACTGCTTATTTAGGAATACATTTTTACCTTTTATGGTAAGAGTTTTTATCAAATCACCTGTTTTAGCCTTTGGCATGGTACTTGCTACTTACTACAATAGTTATCGCCTGAAGATGGTGGAGGCGGTAAAAAAGTGATGAACACGGTTATACTGTAAATAAGTAAAAAAAGAGTTTAAAGGAGGTGACACAGATGAAGAAATTATTAGCAATCCTTGCAACTTTAGCACTTACCCTGTCATTTGCAGCATTTGCAGTGGCTGAGGAGCCAGCAAAAGACGCAGCAGCAGCACCTGCAGCAGCAGCACCTGCAGCAGAAAAGCCTGCAAAGGTAAAAAAGGCAAAAAAGGCAAAAAAGGCAAAAAAGGCAAAGAAGGCAAAAGCAGCAGAAGAAGAGCCTAAGAAAGCAGAGTAATCTTTTTATTTAATTAAAAAGAAGGTTTGGAATGTACAGGAGACAACAAATGAAGAAGCTTTTATCAGTTTTAGTAGCAGCCGTATTTGCACTTTCACTTTCAGTAGTGGCGTTTGCAGAGGATAAAGCACCAGCAGCTTCCCCAGCAGCTTCCCCAGCAGCCGATGCAAAGAAGGATGCTAAGAAAGACGTTAAGAAAGACGAGAAGAAAGACGAGAAGAAAACAGAAGAGAAGAAGTAGTTTCTTTCTGTATGATAAGAAAAGGACAGCAGCTATAAGGCTGCTGTCCTTTTTTATTGGTTTTACAAGGTGAATTTTTATTGAACATGTTTATTTGACAAAGAAGAGAAAATATGATAGACTGCCGGTGCGATGGGATATCTTATGCTCACAGCGAGGTTCTGATGAAAACAGTTTTTGTGCGTTTACATACAACTGCTGATGAGATAATTCCTCCGTTAAATTACGGTTATCTTAGTTCATCAATGCCAAACAAAAACACTTTGATTTTTGACCAGCTCAGGGACAGGAACTCAGACACTGTTTTAATTAAAAAGATAATTAATGAAAAACCGGATATACTTGGTTTTTCTGCATACACAAAAGACATCTCATTTGTTAAGCGCTTTGTTTCACAAATCAGGTCTTTTTTACCTAATACCATTATTGTTTTAGGCGGCGTTCAGATTACGTTAATGCCTGTGGAAACGTTTAAATATTTAGGCGGGATCATAGATTATGGTTTTAAAGGTGAATGCGAGCTTGCATTTAAGAAATTTACAGATCAACTCCCCCGACCAGGGGATGATCTCGATGGTTTTGATAATCTTGTATGGCTAAAAGACGGTCAGGTAAAAGAAAATGCTATCATAGCCCCTAAAAACCTTGACGAACTACCCTTTCCGCGATGGGATTTGATGCCGCCAGGCAGTTATCCCAAAGCGCCGCATGGTGCTTTCTATAAACAATTCCCATACGCTCCCATGATTACTTCAAGGGGCTGTCCATATCCGTGTACTTTTTGTTCGGCAGGGTTCATATCAGGAAAAAAGATCAGGTACAGAAGCATAGAAAATGTTATCGAGGAAATCAAGTATCTGAATAAATATTTTAATGTTAAAGAGGTTCATATTGAAGATGATAACTTTTCTATGGAAAGAGAGCGTGTTATTGATTTTTGCGAATCACTTATGCGAACAAACCTTAATATAACCTGGGCTTTGCCAAACGGCTTAAGATTAGATAAACTTGATCTTGATGACTTAAAATTAATGAACCGTGCCGGGTGTTATTCGGTAAATGTTGGAGTGGAAAGTGGAAATGAAAGCAGACTAAAACTAATTAAAAAGAAGATAACAAAGGAAAAAATAAAAGAAAAGATTGCTCTGGTCAAGCAGGCAGGAATGGATATTGGCGGTTTTTTTATAATAGGATTTCCTGGGGAGACCCGGCAGGAAATCGAGCAGACATTAAAATTCACCACTGAGCTTGAATTAGACAGAATAGGTATTTCATATTTCCAGCCATATCCCGGCACAGAGGATTTTAAACAGCTGCTTGACTCTAAACAGTATAGTTTTGACCTTGAAAATGCTCATCACTCACTCCACACGATAAGCTTTATTCCGGAGGGTATGAGTTATAATGCAATAAAAATCCTAAGATTTAAGGGTTTTTTGAGGTTTTATTTCAGACCGAGGATATTCCTGCAATTAGTAAGAACGATAAAGAGTTTTGAGCATTTAAAGTTTATATTAAAAAGGGGAATTAGGTGGCTTACATCATAGTACTAAGCAGCATGTTTCTGACTGCTGCTTAGTATAAAGGTAGTCTCAGTCTTCTTTACCGTCCTTGCTGCGATTGCGGCGTTTTTCCGCCATGATTTTTTTTATCGTTTTGTTAAAATCCACACTGAAAAGAATATATTTTGCCTGTTGCTCCGTTGTAAACATACTCCTTAATTCGTTTAATTCGTCCACCTCAGACAGCTTAAGTGAGAGGAGCTCTTTTTGGTTATGCACTATCTTATCAACAAGGGACCTTGTCATATTATCTTTTTTGTCGTCAACGGCTTTTCTCAGATTTTTGATGTCAACTCTCATCCCTCGCATTAACTCATGTCTTTTATCATCATATTTATCTATTACAGAAAATAGTTTTTCTGAGGACTCTTTATTCAAACCAAGCGCCTCTGTAATTTTCTTCTTTTTCAGGGCTTTTATCTTTTGGTGCATCTCTGCCATCTCTTTGTCATCCATTTTAGTTTCAGCTTGCACCAAAACAAAACAGCCAAATATAAACACCGACAAAAGAAACATCGTCATTGTTACGAATACTCTGGACTTTTCCATTCTAACTCCTCCATTGTGACTATAGTGTTATTACTAAATATTCCTCACCATCATAATCGGTTGAGACTGAGTCTTCATACTCATCTTCTAAATAGAGAATATCATCTGTTGTTAAAACATCCATAACTTTATCTTTTATAATGTCATTTTTCACTATTTCATTTCCACTGTGTTCGAGGATTCGTTGTACACTTATAAACCCTGCATAATTATAAACAACCAAAACAATAACCAGACACAAAGCCGCCACAGCAATCGGGTTAAGCCTGAGAAATTCCCATAAGCGGAACTTCTGCGGTTTTGTCTCTTTGGCTTGTCTTATAACATTTCTTGCAAGGTTATAAAAAAATATGTCACCAGGGTCTGGCACTTCGTTTTTCACCAGAGATTCAATGACATTGATTTCTTTAGCACACTCGTTGCATGCAGGGATATGTTCTTTTATTATTAGTGTTAGCTCCTCACTTAGAGCGCCTTTAAGGTAATCATGCAGCTTGTCTTGTATGTCATCATGCTTAATTTTCATTAACATTACCACCATCAAATGACTTTTTAAGTTTTTTAATAGCGCTATGATAATGAGCTTTAACAGCTCCCTCAGAGCAACCCATAACCGCAGCCGTTTCAGCCACGCTTAAGTCCTTATATACCCGTAGAATGACCGAGAGGCGCTGTCTGTCTGGGAGGGAAGCGAGGAGGCTTTTTAGGTGCCTCTCTCGCTCTTTTAGTATTAGGTGGGACACAGGACCTTGATCACTTGATTGTATAGTTTCATTTAATTCAACTTTAATTAAGGAGTTTCCACGCATATGGTTTAAGGCTGTGTTGACAGTTATTCTGTAGAGCCATGTTTTAAAAGATGATTTTTTTTTAAAATTTTTTAGCTCTGTCACAGCGCTGATAAGAGCCTTTTGAGTTATGTCCTTGGCCTCTTCCATATCCCCTGCCACCCGATATGAGAGTGAATAGACCTCCTTTTGGTATTTTTTTATAAGACTCTCAACCGCTCCCTCATCACCACAAAGATAAGAGTCTATCAGTCCGCTGTCTTCATCCATCCGTATTCGCTGACATTTTACTTATTTAGACACATCTTATCAGATAAAGGTTTAGTGAGTTTTAATTATTTTTTAACTGCAGCATAAAGCAGATACTCTATGTTTCCCTTATGTCCTTTGATTGGGCTTTCACATACACCGCAAAGTTTTAAATTTAAAGTTTGTACAAATTCACTAATATCGGAAACAACCCGCTCTCTTTTTTCTTTTGTTTTTATTATACCGCCTTTTTCCACCTCTCCCTTGCCTACCTCAAACTGGGGTTTTATAAGTGCTATAATTTCTCCGGACTGATTGTCAGAACCCACCGGGGCCAGAAATTCCACCGCTTTAGGCAATACAAGTTTTAGAGAAATGAAGGAGACATCTATCACAACGATGTCAATAGTATCTTTTATTGAAACTCTGTCTAAGTATCTGATATTGGTTCGCTCAAAAACGGTCACACGTTCATCGCGGCGCAATTTCCAGCCAAACTGCCCATACCCTACATCAACGGCATAAACCCGTGTTGCTCCCCTTTTTAGCAGGCAGTCGGTAAAACCCCCTGTTGAGGCGCCAATATCGAGGGCTGTTTTGCCGGATACAGATATATCAAAAGTGGAAAGCGCATGTTCGAGTTTTAGCCCGCCCCGGCTAACATAGGGACATGTTTCACCTTTTAAAGCAATATCAGCAGTTTCCTCTACAAGTTCGCCGGCTTTACTTACAACCGAAAGATTAACAACCACTGCTCCTGACATTATCAGCGCCTGTGCCTCATTTCTTGAGGACACGAGGGCTCTTTCAACGACTAATACATCGAGTCTTTTTTTCAGTTTAGTTTACTTTACTGTTTTCTTTCTGCCTGGAGATTTTGTTGTTTTCTTAGTGTCGGAGTCTGCTTTAGGAGCCGCTGTTTTTCTAACCCTTGGTTTCTTCTCAACAGTTGTTGGCTCAGTCTCAGGAGCTGCAGGCTTTTCAACTTCAGCGGCAGTAGTTGATGGCGGATTTTCACTTTCTGCAGGTTTATCCTCCACGCTTCTTGTTGGCAGTGTTATATAGAATTTCTTTGCCGCCTCTAAAAGCTCACCAAGGTATGCTCTGCCCTCCTCAGTCATGTTTATTCCCTTTTGCTGCAGTTCTTTTATAAAACCCTCCCAGCCGGCGTGGTCCCACTTGCCCTTTGTCTGTTCTACAAAGTTTACAGTTTGTTCATACATCACTTTTGTGGCATCTGAAAACCCCTTCCCAAATCCCTGCTTGAACGAGGACGTTTCATAAATTCTCTTCATTGACTGGACAATTGTGCCAAGATATGTCTGCATATCGCTGGTTAACTGCAAACCTTTTTCCTGGGCATCCTTAAGAAGGCTAAGCCACGCATTGTGGTCCCAGTACCCCTTCTGTTTTTCTACAAACTGAGACGATATCCTTAGTAAATCCCTGAATAATGTCATCTTACTTTCCTCCATGTAAGTTCATTTGTTGGTATTATACTGCTAACTCTGAAAAAAGAAAAGTATTCATACCACAAAAAATGTTTTAACTGCGGTTTATTGCAATGGAATTTATTAAAAAAAACGAAAAATATTTTAAATATAGTATAATAGCACGGGTGGGAATGATAAAAATATGCGGCGAGGTGAAAGTATGGGAAAGCATGGATACGAGGGCATAGGTGTGGCATTTCAGGGAGGGGGTTCTTTAGGGGCCTACCATATTGGGGCATATAAGTCAATGTCAGAGGGAGGCTATGAGCCTGATATTGTTTCAGGCATTTCAATAGGTGCATTTACGGCTGCTATCATAGCAGGAAATGCACCAGGCGACAGGCTAAAGAATCTGTTTGGATTTTGGGATTCTATAGCGTGGCCTGATGTATCCTCTTTTTCAAAGACAGGGATTCAACTCAAGAGGTTTCATAATACATTGTCTTCAATACAGGGGTTTTTGTTTGGCCAGCCTAATTTTTTCTCACCCCGTCTGCCGGTTCCTCAGTTTTTTCCTGCTGGCTCTATAGAAGCAACGAGTTACTACGACACTGAAGAGCTCGCTTCAACTCTTAAAAAATTTGTTGACTTTGACAGAATCAACTCCAATAAGACGCGGCTGCTTCTTGGCTCAGTCAGAGTAAAGGACGCTGTGCTTAAGTTTTTTGATACTCAGCATGCTAAAGATAATAACTACAGAATAGGCCCTGAGCACGTTATGGCAAGCGGCGCTATGCCTCCGGGTTTTCCCGGTATAAGGGTGGACGGCGACCTGTACTGGGATGGCGGCTGCATATCCAACACCCCGCTTGAGGGCATATATAAGGCCGTCCCGGAGAAAGATATGCTGGTCTTTATGATAGATCTGTTTAATCCCATAGGGAAAGAGCCAGAGGATATGAACGACGTCATGTCAAGATACAAAGACATACTGTATTCCAGCCGCACGTTTGACCACATAAAGCACATTAACAAGCGGCATAATCTTGCTTGTGCTTTAAAGAAAACTCTTGAGATCTCAGGTAGCCTGGATAAAGACACTTATGCTAAGCTTAAGTCTCAGCTTAGGGACAAATTATTTGACATAGTGCATATCGTATATGATGCGCCTCCGTTTGAGGTTCCGACACGGGATTGTGAATTTTCAAAAAGCTCTATCCGCGAGCGTGCCGAACATGGTTATAACGACATGGTGAAGGCACTGAGGGAAAGCCCGTGGCTAAAAGAACGCCTACCGGGGACACATTCATTGTTTTCCGGTTTCAGAGGTGGTAATCCTTATGATACTTAATATTTCTCAATAATTACCGCCAGCGGCCATGGCCTTGTCCGTGCCACAACGGCCTTTGAGAATTTGAATCTCTAAACTGGTAAGTTTTCGATTCAGCCGGTATAAAAATAGAATATGCGGCAATGGATAATTCTCCCTTTCTGTCATAAAACTTAGAGCCCGTAACCACTACATTCATTCCGGTCTTTATGGCAAGTCCTATTTGATTCAGATACCATCTGGGGCCGGTCACTACATTAAATGTCTTATCTGCCGAGAGAATTGTAAAAACATATGGCCCTCTCATTGACTCATCAGCCACAGTGACCACTCCGTTAACTGTTATCTCTGTGTTTGAGTCGTAACCACACCACTCATCAGCACTTACATTTTGTATCAGTAACATTGTTAATAACGTGGCTAAAAAAAGTGTTTTTAGCATATTATCCCAGCCTTTACACAGCGTTACACGGCAAAGTTAGCTTTGCCGTGTAACTCAGCGATTCTTTATGCTTCATTATGTTAGTTTGTCCTATATGGGCAGTATGGACCATATCCCATCCCTCTACCTATTCCTCCTCCTCTACCCATTCCTCTGCCAGCCAATGCCGGCCTGCTTGAAAATTCCTTCTTCTGCTCCTCTGTCATCTCCGGTACTCTTTTGCTAAGCTCAGTGTGTAATGCAGTTCTCTCCTCAATTGTGGCATTCCACATTGTGCCTCTTAGCCCAAGGAGCTCATCCGTAGTGTACTTGCTGAAATCTGTTGCGTACGCAACCCCTGCCAAAAGTGTAAGGGCTAATATTATCACTATCATCGTCCTCATATCCTTTCACCTCCTTTGTGATTGTTCATATCTATAACAATGCAAAGGTGATGCCAAAGGTGAAAAGCCCGGAATATCATGCGTTTAACAATATAATGACAGATTAAATACGAATTATTGCATGTGTAGATGCAATAATTGCACTTTGGTTATAATTATTTCAGGCCGTATTCTTTAACCTTATACTGTAGGGTTCTCATCGAAATCCCTAACATTGCAGCAGTTTCTTTTCTATTACCACCTGTGTGTTTTAAAGCGTTTTCTATTGTGCTTCGTTCAATTTCTATCAGGTTGAATGTGTCTTTTGACTCAGGCAACTCTGCTGGAATAGCCTTTAGAAAATCAACTATGCCGCCCTTTGACATGATTATCGAGCGCTCTATAACGTTTTGTAGTTCTCTGACATTACCTGGCCACTCGTATGATGTAAGCTTTTCAATTGATGCTTTTGATATATCACTTACATCTTTTCCTATCCTTTTTGATATGGATGCGGCCATATAGCGGCACAGTTGTGCAATAAAGGTTTTCCTTGTCCTTAGTGGGGGAATACTTATTGGGAACACATTTAACCGAAAATAAAGGTCCTGGCGAAAATTTCCTTTAGCAACCTCTTTTTGAAGGTCTCTGTTTGTTGCGCATATTATTCGTGCATCAACTTTTTGCGCAACCGTACCTCCTAATCTTTCAAAAGCACTGCCCTCAAGAACTTTTAAAAACTTTGCCTGAAGGGTTTGTGACATTTCTGAGACCTCATCAAGCAAAATACTGCCCCCTGATGCAAGTTCAAACTTACCACGCTTTGCTAAAACGGCTCCGGTAAATGCTCCTTTTTCGTAACCAAACAGTTCACTTTCCATCAGGTTTTCTGGAATGGCAGCACAGTTTAACTCAATGAAGGGCCCGCCACGTTTGCTTAGGGCATGAAGTACTCGTGCAATGAGCGTTTTGCCGGTTCCGGTCTCACCGGTCAGGAGTACCGCCGAGTTTGTACCGGATACGGCTGTTACCTCCTCTAAAATATCCTCCATTCCTCCAAAGATTATCTCAAGCGGTGGCAGCCCCTTTAACTGTTCAGTTCTTAGTGCCTCGTTTTCTGTAAGCAGCCGCCTTAGCTCATACGCCTTTGCAACGGCAAACCTAAGCACATTGGGGTCACTAAGTGGTTTTGTGATAAAATCCATCGCTCCAAGTTTCATAGCCTTTACTGCGCTATCCACTGTGCCGTATGCCGTTAGCACTATGAAATCAGTCTCGTGGTGAGAGAAATCACTCTGCTTATACTTCTCAATAAACGTAAGACCATCCATTTGTGGCATCTTAAGGTCTAATAAGATAAGATTGGGCTTGTAGTTTTCACAGATTGATATTGCCTCTATGCCGTTTGATGCGGATTTAATCGTGTATCCCTCGTCCTCCAAAACCCGTAACAGCAGCAATCTGATGGACTCCTCGTCATCAACAATCAGAACCCTGTAATTGCCTTTACTCATTTTTATCTCTCACAGGGCAGCGTTACCGTAACTGAGGTACCCATTGCAACCTGGCTTTCTATTAATATTGTCCCACCCATGGCAGTAACCAGATTATCCACTATCGAAAGCCCCAGACCGGTTCCTTTAACCTTAGTTGTAAAAAATGGCCTGCTTGCGTCTCTGAGAACTGAGTTGTCCATTCCCTTTCCTGTATCTTTTATCGTAAATTTGATCGCTTTTTTGTTCTCCCTGACTATTATGTATATTTTACCACATTCCTCAATTGAGTCCACTGCGTTGGATATAATATTTATCAAAACCTGTTTTAATTTTTCTCTGTCACAGTTTAGTGTATCATTTGTAACAGCGATTTCTGTTTCAACAGTGACCCCATCACCGTATGTAAGCATTCCTGTTACCTCTTCTATTAGCTGCCCAAGGGACAGTGGCTGGATTTTCACCTCAGGCGGCCTTGCATAGATAAGCAGATCGTTTGCGAGGTTCTCAAGGCGGCTTGATTCGTTAATTATAACAGAAAGACCCTCTGCCGCCCTGCCGTTTTCTTTAAGTTTCTCGCTAAGATATTGAGCAAAACCTTTGATTGAACTAAGTGGAGTCCTGATCTCATGAGCCAAAACGGCAGCCATCTCGCCAACAGCCGCAAACCGCTCCTTCACAAGAGCCTTCCTTTCCATCAGGTCCGTTTTTTTAAGATAATAGATAAACATAAACGCCAGAGTCCACATAGCAGTGACTATTGTAAGAAGAATAAACATGTGCAGTTTAGCACTTCTGACCGCCTCCATGGACGGATATGTGTGAAGAGCAATAGAGAGTACCATTGGCGCAACTGAATGTATATGAACCGGCATGTTCATTACATAGACTATCTCTCCGGTCTTCAGTGTTAAGTAGGTGGACTGTGGAATGCCTTCAATAAACGGTTCTGTGGTTGTCTGGCCTATCAGTTTGGGGTTAGAGTGTAAGACGATTTTTCTGTCCCTGTCATAAAGGATGATGTAGGCGATATGTTCCCAACGCTGTTTTTCCATTATTTCAGAGATTAGACTCTCGTCTATACCCGTACGGTTGAGGGCCTGATCGAGGGTAATTCCAATAAAATAGGCGGTAGACTTGAGTGATTCCTCAGATGAGCTCTTTGCTATCTCATAAGTGGAAATAGCACTAAAAGCCGACAAGGCTGTAAATATCGCAACCGCACTGATAACTATAAATCTTTGATTTAACTTCTTATTCGTTTTTATCTCCATTTACGTTACGGATTAATTTCCTTTAATGCTTACGTGTTTAGTCAATTTGTACAGGTCGAACGTGGAGGTTGCCACACCGGGCTCAACCACAAGTTTAAGCGATGCCTCCACTGTGGCCTCCTCAACACCGGCAGGCAACTTGATTTCAAAATTTTCCTCGTTAGTCTTAAATGGCTGAAGGGCGGTATCTCTCATCAGAGAGATTTTCCTGAAAGAGGCAAAGACCATCTTGTTTTCCGCATAGCCGAGTTTTTTCTGAGGCATGTAGTACCTGGTTTCGTTAAAAATCTCCTTGCCGTCTTTTGCCTTAACAATAACATTCATATCAAAGTGAGTGGGGGATGGGCAGCCATCGGGCATTCTGTGGCCAAGTTCCACAGGTATTGTCTTAGTCTTGACAACCACCATTGGAATGGAGACAAGTTTAGGGGTCTTAATCTGAAAAGTATATGCCATAGCATGTAGTTCAAACTTAAAATGCTCTTTGAGGCGCTTCATTTCAAAGGCCGTATCGTCATAGTTTGGTGGAAAACGGTGTCCGGTATCAGGCGCTCTCATATGGCAGTCCTGGCAGCTCTTATCCCCTCCGTTAGGTATGTAGTTTTGCAACAGGCTGTCATAGTTTGAAACACACCAAAATGGCTCTGGGGAGTTAAGCACGTTAGGGCCCTGGTGGCAGCCACCACAAAAAGAAGAGTCGGCAATCATGCTGTTTACTTTGGATTTGGTAAAGACACTGTCAGGGTGAGCGCCCCCAATGTCTTTAGTGCCGTAAACTACGTTCTTTTCAGGCAGCCCGTCTCTGAACTTACGCACTATGGCGTTTCTGTTGTGGCAGATTATGCAGTTAATCTGGAGTTTGTCTAAAACATCGTAGTTCTCTTTTAAAACCGCATCGGCAATTTCTTTAGCCACTTTTTCGGTTGCGTCCTCAAGCTGAGGGATGTGGCAAATAAAGCATGGTATCATATATTCTTTAGTGCTTTCTGTGACCTCATGGGATTTCTTAAGCTCGCCATCCCGCTGCTTCAGGTAGTCCTGCAGAGTGCCGAGAGTTTTACCAAATGGCCCCACCATGGGTTTACTGTGCAGTGACTTTTCCCAGTCATTATAAATCTCTTCATGGCAGGGTTTACATCGGGTGGAGTCGTATTTTTTTATAAGCTCATCAAGGCTGTCTATTTCTTTGGCAAAACCGTTTGATGGAACGATTAACAAAAAGAAACATATAATTAGAAAGAAGTATTTAAACCTCAACATAAATACACCTCCTTTTGCATTTTATGCCAAAGCAAAGTTGCAATAAATAACCCCTTAAAAATACTGGATTATATAATTTGCTGCAAGGAAAACTATAACGGCACCGAGCATCAGCTTTATGATTTTCTGCGGGACATGTTTTTGTGTCTTTGCCCCCAGATACATGCCTATGAGCCCTCCGATACCAAAGAGTATCCCCAAAAGCCAATCGGGAGTAGCTGAGACTCCTCCTGTGGCAGGAATTAAACTAAAAAAAATCGCCCCTGCTAACGATGTTATGAAAGTTCCCATCAAAGCAGCCCCGGCTATGGTATAAACTGGCAGATTGAATATGGCCACGCAAAATGGCGCTATAATAGATCCTCCGCCAATTCCATATGCTCCGCCAATGATGCCGACGACAAAGGACAAGATGAACATACTGACTGGTTTGAATGAAAAAGTCTCTCCCCAGAATTCGTATTCTATCTTTTTTATGGATAACGATATTGTTTTCACTACGGCATCCGAGGAAACCCCTGCATGAATTTTAAACTTCTCGTCTAATGTTTTTGAGACAGGGGAGTTTGATTTCTTTTTGACGACAAATTCTTTCAAAAGCCTTATACCTATATACATTAAAACACATCCTACAAAGAGCTTAAATACTTTTGGATCGGGAAGATAAAAAACCCTTACGTAGTAGCCGATAAACACGCCGGGCAATGTCCCTAAAACTACAACCCATGTAAGTGGCCATGCCATACGCCCTTCTTTTATGTACCGGTAAACGCCGCTTGGAATTGCAAAAATATTAAAAACATGATTTGTTCCGCTAACCGAGGGTGCTGTGTAGTTAAGAAAACTCATCTGGAATGGAAGCAGGAGAAATGCACCGGATATTCCTCCCATAGACGTAAAAAAAGATATAACCATTGCCACAAAGGGAGCCAACAAAATATTGGCTTTAACTCCTGATACTGGAAATGTTACTGTAAGTAAATCCATCATAGTATTATTCTCCTCGATAAAAATCCAAATAATTATGTTTCATGACGACAATATCGTCAACTTTCATCTTTCATTCTGTACCCGGGAAATCCTGCCCTTCTTTGATTCCAAAGAACATTGCAGTTTTTCCTACAGGTATCCCCGACACGACTTCCATTGTTGCTACGTCTATCTTGTTCATAATGTTGTCTTCTGCGTTGATCATGTAAAAGAACTTCCCA
The DNA here is from genome assembly GCA_015233895.1 of Nitrospirota bacterium. Lineage (NCBI taxonomy): Bacteria > Pseudomonadati > Nitrospirota > Nitrospirota bacterium. The sequence goes on from JADFXG010000010.1 coordinate 113,591, forward strand.
TCAGGGGTGAAATAAGAAGCATGAGCCTGTTTTTTCCCTTTTCCAACATGGATATCTTTTACGACCTCCTGTTTATCTACATCTATAACCGTAACAATATTGTCTTTATGCTGAATAACAAATATATATTTGCCGTCAATAGCCATTGCCGGATGTCCTGCACCCATGCCTGCCTTTAAGGTTTTCGTAATTTCCTGTTTATCCACATCCAGTACTGCTACAGTTGTACCGCCCTCATTACAGGAAAAGAAATACTTTCCATCTTTCGTGAATACTCCATGATGTCCCAGCCCCTTTTCCCCGGCTTCAAGAGGAATGGGAATATTCTTGACGATTCTGTCCTTGTCAACGTCGATTAACGTTATAGAGGTACCACCTTCCTTTGTGGTTTCGTTCACCGCGTAGAGCAGTTTGCCATCTTTTGAGGGATGGAGGTAGTGATTTGAACCCGGCATACTAAGCGTTGATTTTATCTCACCTGTTGCCACAGCTATTTTGACAATTGTGTTATTAACATTATCTGAGACATATATGTATCCGCCGTCCTTTGACCAGTAAGGGTGCTTAATCATAGCGCCCTTAAATATTCCATCAGGCTCTTTCCCTATGGGAATCGTCTTTATTATGGTGTCGGTTGCCGTATCTATGAAAGATACTTTTAGGGCGTCTTTGTACACAACCGCAAGGGTTTTCCAGTGGGGGGATACCGCAATCAACATGGAAATGGCAGGCAGTGGGATAGTTTTGATTATCTCGAATTTATTCGCATCGATAACAGTCAGATCTCTCGACCCACGGTTGTTCACATATACTTTTCCGTTTTTAGTAAAAGCAAGTGCATGGGGTGTCTTGCCGGTTGGCAGTGTTTTCACAACCTTCTCCGTGCTAAGGTCAACTACTATAAGGTTATCGTCACCTTCATTTGTAACATAGGCAAGCAGTTGGGCAGCATGGACAACATGGTCGGCAAATAAACACCATATAAGTACTGTGAGTAAAACTGCTGTTTTTCTCATCCAATTCCTCCTTAAACATAAATTATTCCATATATAGATTGAAAAATAGTAAAAACCCTCGTTAAATAATTCGATGATAAATGCTATATCTTCTACTTTAGTTGACCACGTTGTCAAGACCACTTTTTAATCGTATTTTTTTATAATTTTCAGATGAGGTAATTCGATAAATTCCATTTTACATCAAAATAAAGTTACAATAAAGAATGATGAAAACAATAGTGTTTCTTATAGCTTGTGCACTGATGCTGCAAAACACTTGTGTCTATGGTTTTGCTGCAAAGAGTGGGTTTATCGCTGCTAAAGTGCATAACTGTGAATTTAAGAAATGCTGTCACAATTGCTCAAAAAAGAAGGATACAGTCAACGAAAAAGCTGGAAAGATTTTTCATCAAACATTTGTATTAACCATTCCTGAGGTAAAAACTGTAAGCCGTTGTTTTCCGGTACGCAATAATTACTTTTTCAATTCGTCAGACATATACAAAGATCCCTTTCTAAATCCATTTCAAAAACCTCCTGCCGTTTAGCCACTAAGCTATAAATAAAGACTGGATTCCCGCTCGTAGGCGGGAATGACAAGATATGGTGGCTGCTTGCTGTGGTGTTATCACAACAGGGACAAAGCTTACAAAAAGATACCAAGTAGCAGTCAGAAGCATAACAAGGCGGCAAGGAGAAAGTGACGTAGACGTACTTTAGTACGTTGAGGAACTTTTGACGAAGCCAACGAAGTTAGGCGATTGAATGCACCTTGGTAATTAGGAGGTTTATTATGAATAAAACTAAGGCTATCTTTAGTGCTGCCCCTGTGCTCTATTTTATCATAGGGCTTGAGGTGTTGATTATGATAAGTCCATTTGCGGGGTTTTTCTACTCTGCATTTAATCCTTTTTTGATTGAGACATCTAAATTTACAGCTACCCGCTGGTTAAGCGCCTTTTTTCTTCCCCACATGGTGGTTCCACCGGATAACTTTTTGAAATTTATACGGGTACTGGGATCAGTGTTTTTCGTAGGCGGGTTCTTTCTTTTTTTAATATGTGCCTTTGCAGTTTACAAAGCAAAGTTATTAAAGAAAGGCATTGTAGTTAAAGGTCTTTACACGTTTATCAGACATCCTCAGTATGCCGCATTGATAACTACTGGCGCGGGGCTTGCTGTGCTTTGGCCAAGGTTTTTGGTGCTGGTTCTATGGCTTTTCATGGTGCTCTGCTACTACCTCCTTGCAAAAGACGAGGAAAGAAGAATGCTTAAGCTCCATAACGCTGACTACAGCCGTTACATGGAACAGACCGGAATGTTTTTACCAAAAACCATAGAGCAAAGAATCATGCCCAAAAGCGTATTAGGCAGAGCAGGAGTTTTTGTCTTGTTATCAGTTATTACAGTTACCGCAGGATTTTTTCTGCGGTCATACACAATATCCCACCTATGCTCCTGGACTGATAACAGCCACATCGTTGCAGTTTCAATCATGGACGATGATAAGTTTAAAATGGAACACCGGATGGCACAAGTACTACAAATTGAGGAAATCAGCTCTCACATAAATGCTAACAACAAATACCTTGTCTATTTTCTGCCGCCCGGCTACATTATGCAGGGACTTATTGCCGATACCGGAGACAACTGGAAACTATACAAACAGCACCATGCAATTTCAATGGTTACAGACTGGGTATTTCACCCTTTTAGCCACCTCTGCCAGGCACACAATGCGATGCAACACAACGGGAATTTAGCAGCACACTCGCCGGCTGGCACTGTGATAAGAAAATTGATTTTTCTTAAAATCCCCAATGCAAAAAGTATCGGGTTAAGCGACATGTTAGCTATAAATGCAAGACGTGAGCCTCAATTTATGGCCGATGTTGATATTCATAATCTAAAGCTAATTGACCTTAAGGAGCTTTCTAACAACACAGGCTGGGGAAACATCCCTGTGCCAACGTTTTAACTTAAAGCTCATGTTTGTTGAATAGCAGATGTGTATTGTGATATGATTATTAGGATAGCTTTGGTGGGATTAAATACCGATTAAAAAACTACAAGGAGGAAACAATGCAAAGAAGAGATTTTTTGAAAAGTGCAGTAGTAGCCGGAGTAGTCTTAACGTCAGGTAGCGTGTTGGCCGAGGAAAGTAAAAGCGAACCGCAAAAGCTTAAGAGCAAGGATAATCCCAGTGCGTTGGAACAATCACATGTACCAGTTGTTGAAGTTTTAGGTAAAGCTAAAGCCGGGCAATGGACAGATGTAACCATTAAAGTTGGGTTTATGAAAGAGCATCCCTCAACCCCTGAGCATTGGATTCAATATCTCAAACTTCTTGCAAATGGCAAAGAAATTGCGCAAGCTGATTATCCTATAGGAGGCGTTGCCCCATCAAATGCAGTGTTCAAAATCAAGCTTGATAAGAGCGTAAAACTTGAGGCTATTATTAATTGCAATTTACATGGCACATGGATAAGTGAAGCAGTAAAAGTGGACGTTTCATAATATAGTTGAGTATCAGGCCGTTTTCAGAGCACACTATTGCCTGAAAACGGCTTTATATTTTTGTTGACATTTATTTCTTTTTGGAAGGTTAAATCCTCTTAAATCGTATCGAGTTAATATGGCAAATTGCAACTGCAAGGGCGTCAGAACTGTCAAACGGTAAATCCTCTGTGATATTTAAAATGGCCTTAACCATTTGGAGTACCTGATTCTTATCGGCTTTACCATAGCCGCTGACGGCTTTTTTTATTTCAAGTGCCGAGTACTCAGACACGGTGAGTTCCGAAAGGGAGGCACAGAGCATTGCCACTGCTCTGGCATGTCCCAGGTGGAGTGCCGATATAAAATTCTTTGCATTAAACACCTTTTCGATAGCCATCTCATCAGGGCGGGTTTCAGCCATTATATCTCTTAACTTTTCAAAGATAAATTTTAACCTCTCAGGCAGGGGTTTTTTAGCAGGGGGGGAAATCCGTCCGGTACAGACAAGCCTTAGTCGGTTATCGTCTGCGTGTAAAACTCCGTAACCGCAGTGTATGCTGCCAGGGTCAATGCCGATTACGGTCACTTGTGCCATCAATGTTTGGATTTTTTTGTAGGAAACTGAAACAGAATCTCTTCAACAAGTTGACACAGGATATGAGCCAGCGTTATGTGAGTCTCCTGAATGCGTGCCGTGTCGCTTGTTGGCACCACAAAGGGATATTGTGATTTCTCTGATAATTTAACTCCTTTTTCGCCAGTAAAGGCAATAACTGTCAGTTTTTTCTTATTGGAGGCATCCACGGCTTTCAGCACATTTTTTGAGCCTCCGCTTGTGCTTATAGCTATCACTACATCGCCCTCTTGTGCAAGGCTTTTTATCTGACGGGCAAAAATTTCTGAAAAGTCGTAGTCGTTAGCTATTGAGGTTATAACTGCCATGTCGGTGTTTAGTGCTATGGCAGGGAGTCCCGGCCTCTCACACTTAAACCGGTTAACAAACTCGGCGGCTATATGCGAGGCATCCGTTGCTGAGCCTCCGTTACCAAACAAGAGAATCTTCCTGCCGCCTGAGAACGCTCCTGCTATCACTTTGGCCACGTCCTCTATTCTGTCTATATTTTCTGAAAAAAACCTCTCTTTAACCTCAATGCTGTCTTTTACGCACTTCTGGATTGTCTCTTTTATTGTCATCTTATCCCCCGCTTAGTAACGTTATCTGTTTTAGTAACGTTATCCGTTATAATCTTTAGAGTAGGCGGCCCCTTTTTGCCGCACGAGGCAATCAATATAAACATTGTTGCTAAAGCCATTGATATAACAAGAGCCTGTCTTATCATCTTCTATTTTATTCCTTTTTTTGTCTGTACATTTCTCAACCGTTCTATTTGCTTCTTTCCCTCAATGGCTGATGTGCCGCCCTTTGAGTTTTTATTATTGACGGCAACGTCTAAATTCAGGCACTCATACACATCCTCTTCTATGCGGTCTGAAAATGATTTAAAGATGTTAAGAGGGATTTTTTCAAGGGTTTCACTTTGCTGCAAGCAGTGTTTTACAAGGTTGCCTGTGATTTCGTGTGCCGCTCTGAAAGGAACCCCCTTTCTTACCAGATACTCGGCCAAATCTGTGGCAAGGGAAAACCCTGAGCCGGCAGTCTCTCTAAGCCTCGTTGCGTTAAAATTTATATGATGAAACATCTCACTGATTATTGTAAGGGATGCGCTTACCGTGTCACAGGCGTCAAAAAGAGGAATCTTATCCTCCTGCATGTCACGGTTATAGGTAAGCGGGAGCGCCTTCATTATTGTTAATATTGACATCAGAGCGCCATAAACGCGTCCGGTTTTACCGCGAATAAGCTCCGCAACGTCCGGATTTTTCTTTTGTGGCATTATGCTTGAGCCTGTGGTGTAGGCATCTGAGATTTCTATAAAGGAAAACTCACCCGTGCTCCATAAAACCAACTCCTCTGCCATCCGGCTAAGGTGCATCATTATAATTGAACAGTGTGAAATAAACTCAATCACAAAATCCCTGTCCGATACTGCATCCATGCTGTTTTCCGAGATGCGGGCAAATTTCAACTCCTTAGCAACATAATCCCTGTCAATATTTAAAGTTGTTCCAGACATTGCACAGGCGCCCAGTGGGAGCGTGTTGATTCGCTTAAGGCAATCGTTTAATCTTTCCCTGTCACGCTGAAACATCTCAACGTAAGCCAGCAGATGGTGAGAAAGTATGACTGGCTGTGCCCTCTGTAGGTGGGTGTAGCCGGGCATTATTGTGTTTAAATGTTTTTCAGCAATATCTACCAGAGTGTTTTGAAAATGTTCTATCTTTTCGATAATCTGTTTTGCCTCATCCCTAAGATATAGCCGTATGTCAAGAGCAACCTGATCGTTACGTGAGCGGGCAGTGTGGAGTTTCCTGCCGGAGTCTGGATATATCTCAGTGAGAGCGCTCTCAATATTCATGTGAATATCTTCAAGCTCGACTTTAAAGTCAAAGGTCCCATTGGCTATCTGTTTTGCTATTTTACTTAATCCCGTTACGATTTCCTTAGCTTCTTTTTGAGTTATAATCCCCTGTTTAGCAAGCATCTTTGCGTGAGCCGTGCTGCCCGCTATGTCGTAAAACGCAAGGCGTTTATCAAAAGATATTGACTCCGTAAAAGCTTCAACGCTTTTAGCCGCACCTTGCGTAAACCTGCCGCCCCAAAGTTTTTTCATGATGGGAATAATACAATTTTAATGGGATAGCGGTCAACAGAAAAAAATATTTGTTGATACTAATGTTACAATAAAGTTTTAAGAGTATTATACCGAATAATGACGATGGAGTATAAGGTGAAAGAGAAGTGAAAGGAGCTTTTAGGCTGATAACACAACATCAAGAAACCTGCCTGTTAAAAAGAGGTCTGTAATGGCACAAATCATGTATGATAAGTCACAAGCTGCAGATGTTATTCTTAAAGACAAGAGATTTTTTATTATTGATGACTACAAGGAATTCAGAGAAAGTATGAAAAGAAACATTGCAGCTCTTGGCGTCAAATCTGTAGAAACGTCTGAGGATGCTAATGAAGCAATAAGCAAAATCTCGCGCCAGCCCTACGACATAATCCTTTGCGACTATAACCTGGGCCCTGGTAAAAAGAACGGCCAGCAGATATTTGAAGAACTAACTTATAAAAAGATACTCGGATATTCCACAATGTTTTTCATGGTAACGGCAGAAAATACAATAAGAATGGTAATGAGTGTTATGGATTACCAACCGGATGGATATCTGGTTAAGCCCTTTACCACAAAGGATATTGTGCAGAGAATTAAAGCTGCAAACGAAAAGAAACAGTTGTTTGCTAACATTGACAAAGCGATAATGCGCAGGGATTTTGCTGGTGCAATCACTTTATGTGACAGCTTACTGAAAAACAACCCAAAATATATCCTTGATATTCTAAAGGTCAAGGGTGAAATTTACATGACAACCTGTGATTACAAAAATGCAGGGAATTTATATACACTGGTGTTAAATAAGCACAGGTTGGTCTGGGCGGTGTTTAACATGGGGAAAGTGTATTTTCACATGAGGAAATATCCGGATGCCGAAAAGACATTCAGAGAGCTTATTGAGGAAAACGATATGTTTGTCCCTGCGTACGACTGGCTTGCAAAAACACTGGAGGAAACCGGGGACAAAAAGAGTGCTCAAAGTGTTTTAGAGGATGCTGTAAGTAAATCACCGCAAGCTATATTCAGACAACGTGCGCTTGGTAACATTGCCTATAGTAATAAGGATTTTAACACGGCAGAGGCATCTTTCAATAATGCACTTGAAATTGGAAAAACATCACTCTTTCAAGACTCCTCCGATTACGTGCACCTTGCCAAAGTGTATGTCAAAAAGGGTGATACCGGCAGGGCACTTGATATGATAGATGAGGCAAGGGGTGATTTCATAGGCAGCGACGAGATTATGCTTCAGACAACACTGTTAGAAAGCAGCATATATGCATATACTCAGCAATATAACAAGGCACTGGATTATTTAAAAGAGGCCGAGAAAATTTCCAACAATTATGATGGGAAAGTGCCGCCTGAGCTGGCAATTGAGCTTTCCGGAGCGTTTATTAAAGCCGGTGAAAAAGAAAAAGGCATGGAGATGATGAAACTTATTGTCCAAAACAACCACTCAGACAATAGCATACTAAAAAAAGTTCAGGGGACATTTGATGATTTAGGTATGACTGATGAGGGCGTTGCTTTTGTCTCAAATACGAAAGCTGAGATTATAAGGGTTAACAACAAGGGCGTTGAGTTAATCAATAAAGGGATGCTCACTGAGGCCATAGACCTCTTTGACAAAGCAGCTGATGGCATGCCATCAAATTTCATCATTAATTTAAATGCCCTGAGAGCAATAGTCGGATATTTGTTGAAAAAAGGAAAAGATAAAAACTACACAGACAGGTGTGAAAAGTACATCGAACGAATAAATGTAATAGAACCTAATAACATTAAATTTCAACAGCTTGTCGGCAGGTATAGAAATATCCGATAAATTAGACAGAGCGAGAGTGTTCAAAAAACTGTGTCATGAAGTCTAATTAGAGAGCATTTTTTGGAAAGTATATTTTCAGAAACTGCCTAACTGAATTATATTATCAGTTATAACAAAAAGGAGGCATGACACAATGAG